>JAKAMV010000879.1 GCA_021812735.1 Chloroflexota bacterium
GAGATGGCGCTGCAGATGGCGCGCGAGCAGGCGCCCGACGTCCGTGTCGTCGCGGCGGGGGGCGCCGCCGATGGCTCGCTCGGCGAGGATCCGACGCGCATCGCGGCGGCGATCGAGGCGGCCGACGCGGGGGCCGGCGTGGTGGTGGTGGTCGACTTCAACGGCGCGGTACACGCGGCGCGCTTCGCCCTGGAGAGCCTGCTCGATCCGGCGCTGGCGGCGCGTGTGCGCATCAGTGGGGGTCCGCTGGTCGAGGGTGCGGTGTTCGCCGCGGTCCAGGCGAGTGTCGGCGACAGCCTCGAGGCGGTCCTCGCGACCGCCGAGGCGGCGGCCTCCTACGACAAGCACGTCGCGGACTGAAGCGGGGCCCGCTCGGCCGATGCGGATCGCGGTCGTCGGGGCGGGTGCCGTCGGCTCGGTGCTCGGGGGCTGCCTGGCCGCCGGGGGGCACGGTGTCCTGCTGGTCGGCCGGACCGGCCCGCAGCGACCGATCGGCGGCACGCTCGAGTTGTGGGGCCCGGGCAACCGGCGGCGGAGCGTGCCGGTGACGCGCGTCGCGGCCTCGGCCGGGCTCCCGCAGGACCTCGACGCCGCGATCCTCGCCGTCAAGCGGTTCGACCTGCCCGGCGCCGTCGACGTGCTGCGCGATCTGCCCGGTCTCCCCGCGGTGACGGTGCAGAACGGGATCGGGGCCGAGGAACTGCTGCTCACGCGCCGCCCCGGGTCGGGCCTGATCGCCGCCTCGCTCACCGCGGCGGTCGAGCTGGGTGCGGGCGGCGAGGCGCGCTGGCTGCGCCGGGGCGGGATCGGTCTGGCCCCAGTCGACGGCGACGTCGAGGCGGTGGCGGTCGCCCTCGCCGACGCGTTTCGAGCGGGCGGGATGCCTGCCGTGCGGATGCGGGACGCGGCCTCGATGAAGTGGTCGAAGCTGCTCGCGAACCTGGTCGGCAACGCGACCAGCGCCCTCCTCGATCTCGATGTCGGTGCGATCTACGCGGATCCGCAGCTGTACGAGATCGAGCGCCGCCAGCTGCTGGAGGCGCTGGCCGTGATGGGGGCGCTCGGCCAGCGGCCCGTGGCGCTCCCGGGTGCCGACGTGCCCCTCCTCGTGCGCGTGCTGCGCGCGCCGACCGTGCTCGGTCGCCCGATCCTGGCGCGTGTCCTGGGCGGGGTCCGTGGCGGGAAGATGCCCTCGCTCCGCCTCGCGCTGCGGGCGGGGCCGGGTCCCACCGAGGTCGCGTGGCTGAACGGCGCCGTGGCCGAAGCGGCGGCCCGGGCCGGCATCCCGGCCCCGGTGAACGCCGCGTTGTGGCGACTCGTCGAGGACGCTGCGGAGGATCCTGCGCGGCGGGCGTGGTTCGTCGGCCGGCCCGAGCGGCTGGTGGCGGCGCTCGTGGCCTCGACCGCTCTCTGACCGGTGATCGCCGTTCGGCGGGCTGCCCCTGCCTGACGGGCGGCCCCTGCCTGACGGGCGGCCGCGCCACCGTATACTCGGCGATCATGGACGTTGGAACGCTGACCCGTGACGCGGTCGTCGTGGTGGTGGCCTATCTGGTCGGTGGGATCCCGTGGGGCGTGATCGTCGCTCGGCTCGCTGGCGGCCCGGATCCCCGCACCGTCGGCAGCGGACATACCGGCGGCGCGAATGTCGCGCGCGCGCTCGGGTTCCGCTTCGCGCTGCTTTCGGGCTTCCTCGATATCTGCAAGGGGATCGTCGCGGTGTTGATCGCGCGGCTGGTGGGGGCCGGCGCGGTCGTCGAGGTCCTGGCGGCGCTCGCGGCGATCGTCGGCCACAGCCGCTCGCCGTTCCTGGGCCTGCAGGGCGGTCGCGGGGTCTCGGCCGGCTTCGGCGGCCTGCTCGTGATCCAGCCGATCGTGGCCCTGCTGATCGTGCCGATCTTCGGGATCGTCTTGCTCGCCAGCCGGTACTCGTCGCTCGCGTCGCTGACCGGCTCTGCCGCGGCGGGCGTCGCGCTGGTGATCGCCGCTGCGCTGACGAACCAGCCGCCCGTCTACTACGGCTATGCGGTTGCGGGACCGCTCCTGATCTGGCTCTTCCACCACGACAACATCGCGCGCTTGCTGGCGGGCAAGGAGCGCCGCTTCGGATCCCCGCCGAACGCCCGCTGAGGCGCCCACCGCGAGCCGCCAGTCCGGCGCCCACGAGCTTCCGGCGCCGCGCAGTGCCGTTGCGGCGCCCACGGCATGCGGGCGATGGGGCAGAATGCGTCCATGCGCGTCTTGTCCGGTACGCCGGCCTCGGGCGGCGTGGTCAGGGGACCCTGGGTCCGCATCGAACCGATCCGCGAACCCGAGGCCCGCACGATCGGGCCGGCGGAGGTCGAGACCGAGCGGGCCCGTCTCGCCGCCGCGGCCGCGCTCGCCGCGACCGAACTCGAGGCCATCGCGGAGCGCGTGACCGCCGATGGGCATCCCGACGAGGGCGCGATCTTTGGCGCGCAGGCGCAGATGGCCCGCGACCCGGCGTTGGCGTCGCTCGCCGAGCAGGCCATCGAGGAGCGCCACCTCGACGCCGTCGGTGCGGTCCTCGAGGCCGGTCGGGAGTTGGCCGACCAGCTGCGTGGGCTGGGCGACGAGCTGCTCTCGGCCCGGGCCGCCGACGTGCGCGACGTGGCGCTGCGGATCGCCCGCCGCGCCGCGGGCGTCCCCGACGCCGGCCCGCCGCACCTCGACGCCTCGAGCATCGTGGTCGCGGAGGACCTGCCGCCCTCGGTGACCGCGACGCTGCCGCGGGAGCGGCTGCTCGGGTTCGCGCTGGAGTCGGGGTCGGCGACCGCGCATGCCGCGATCCTGGCCCGCGCCTACGGGATCCCCGCCGTCGTGGGCGTGGCCGGACTCCTCGCTGCCCTGGCCCCCGGCGAGATCGCCATCGACGGCAGCAGCGGGGAGGTCTTCATCGACCCGGACGCCGTGGCCAGCGCCGAGATCGAGCGGCGCGCCGTGCAGGCCCGCCAGGCAGATACCGAGGCCCGCGACGAGGCCTCCCTGCCCGCCGTGACGCGCGACGGGGTCGCGGTGACGCTGCTGGCCAACATCGGCAC
>JAKAMV010000168.1 GCA_021812735.1 Chloroflexota bacterium
CGGCGACAAGGTGCCGGTGGACGGCGTGGTCGCCGAGGGCGCCTCGTCCGTCGACGAGTCGATGCTCACCGGCGAGCCGATCCCGGTCACCAAGAACCCCGGCGACGAGGTCATCGGCGCCACCCTGAACACGACCGGCTCGTTCGTCATGCGCGCGACCCGCGTCGGCCGGGACACCGCGCTGGCCCGGATCGTCGACCTGGTCCAGCGGGCACAGGGCAGCAAGGCCCCGATCCAGCGGCTGGCGGACCAGATCAGCGCCGTCTTCGTGCCGGCGGTGCTCGCCATCGCCGCGGCGACGTTCGCCACCTGGTTCGTGCTCGGCCCGGAGCCGCGGTTCACGCTCGCGCTGACCGCCTTCATCGGCGTGGTCATCATCGCCTGCCCGTGCGCCATGGGCCTGGCCACCCCGACGGCCATCATGGTCGGCACAGGCAAGGGCGCCGAGGCGGGCGTGCTCGTTCGGGGTGGCCAGGCGCTCGAGGCGGCGGGCCGGGTCGACACGGTCGTCATGGACAAGACCGGCACCCTGACCCTGGGCAAGCCCGCGGTGACAGCCGTGGTGGCGGCGAGGGGCTTCGACGAGCCGCGCGTTCTGGACCTCGCGGCGTCGCTCGAGCAGGGCTCCGAGCACCCGCTCGGCGAGGCGATCGTGCGCAGGGCGCGCGAGACCGAGCTCGGCTTCGGCAGGGCGGCAGCCTTCGAGGCGATCGTCGGGCGAGGCGTCTCAGGGGAGCTCGACGGCGCACAGGTGCTCGTGGGCAGCCGGCGGCTGCTCGCGGAGCTGGGCGTGGACACGGGCGCGCTCGAGCAAGCCGCGGCGGATCAGCAGGGGAACGGCGCGACGGTCGTGTTCGTCGCCGTGGACGGCGCGCCGGCGGGGATCATCGCAATCGCGGATCCGGTGAAGGCCGAGTCGGCCGAGGCAGTCCGCAGTCTGCGGGACGCCGGCCTGGACGTCTGGCTGCTGACCGGCGACGCGCGGATGACCGCCGAGGCGGTGGCGCGCCAGGTGGGCATCCCGGCGGACCGGGTGATCGCCGAGGTGCTGCCCGGCGACAAGGACGCGGTGATCGAGCGGCTCCAGCGCGAGGGCCACAAGGTCGCGATGGTCGGCGACGGCATCAACGACGCGCCGGCGCTCGCCCGGGCCGACCTGGGCGTTGCCATCGGCACCGGCGCCGACGTGGCCATCGAGGCGTCCGACGTCACGCTGGTCGGCGGCGACCCGCGGCTGGTGGGCTCGGCGATCGCGCTCTCGCGCTGGACGCTGCGGGTCATCCGCCAGAACCTCTTCTGGGCGTTCGCCTACAACGTGCTGCTGATCCCCATCGCCATGGGCGCGCTGTACCCGGCGTTCGGCGTGACCATCAACCCTGCGCTCGCCGCGGGCGCGATGGCGCTCTCGTCGGTGAGCGTTGTGACCAACTCGCTGCGCCTGCGGCGCGTGGACGTGCGGCCCGGCCGGCTGACGCCGATGCGCCGCGGCGTGCTCGGGCTGGTGCGGGACGGCGCCTACCTGCTGGCCATCGGCCTGGTCGGCCTCGCGGTGGCGGGCGGCGTCCTGGCTGCGGACCGGGCCGTCGACGCGGCGCTGCCGACGGTGGACGTTTCGAGCGCGATGACCGTCAAGGCGGGCCAGCTCACGGTGCTCGAGCTGTCGAACGGCAGCGGGTCGGTCGAGGCCTGGATGGCGCAGGGCGTGGCCAACGTCGAGCTGCTGGCGCGGCCCGGCCAGACGACGCGGATCCGCGTCTCGATCTCGCAGCCCGGCACGTACCTGACGATGCTGGGCGCCCCGGACGGGGCGGGCGCCTCGACGGGGACGCTGGTCGTCACACCGTAGGGGGAGATCGCGGGTGGCTCGGCTGCCCGCCGGGCGGGCACTGTGGCGCGTGTGCCCGTTCACCGGGCGGTCCGGCGCGCAGCGGGCCGCGGCGCCGCCGTCCGGCGGTGACATCGCGCATCGAGCTGACCGCTCAGCGGGCAGGTGCGCCACAGCGCCCGCTGAGGGGGCCCGGCGACCCGGACCGCCGAGGCGCACAGCGGGCCGCGCCGCATGCCGCGCGCCTGGCCGGCGGCCCTCGGCGGACGGCGACGGCGGCGGGTGATCCGCGCCAGCCGTTCAGACCGGTTCCGCGTCCAGCTCGAACACCCGCGCGGTCTTCTGGCCCCGGTCCTCGAGCTCGGTGGTCGTCCGCACCTCGTACGTGGCCAGTTCCACCAGGCCGCTGGTCGGCAGGTACGCGCGGCCGGGATCGCCCACGAGCACGTCCATGCCGGCCGCGCGGCATCGGCGCAGCCACAACCGGATGCGCTGCGCGAACCCGGTCTCGTACCACGTGTCGCCGGCCAGGACGATGTCAGCGTCGGGCGGGTCGTCGTCGAGGACGTCACGGCGCACGATCGTGATCCGGCGGCCGGCGGCCCTCGCGTTGAGGGCGATCGCGGCCCAGCTGAAGGGGTCGATGTCGGCGGCCGAGACGTCTGCCGCGCCCGCCTCCAGCGCTGCCAGGGAGCACAGCCCCGAGCCGCTCGCCACGTCGAACACGCGCCTTCCCGCGACGCGCTCCGGGTGGTCCCGCAGGTAGCGGGCCAGAGCGAGGCCGCCCGCCCACGCGAACGCCCAGTAGGGGAGCGGCGCGTCGTCGTCGCTCGCCTCGATCTGGGTGGCACGCCAGAGCGGCAGCACCTCGTCGGCGAGGTGGAGGCGCAGGTGCTCCGCCCCCGGCACTGGGCGCAGGCGCGTGTGGCGCAGGACGAAGGCGCGCGGGTCGGCTGCCATCGGGCGATGCTACGGCGTCCGGCCCGCGTACACTCGGCGGCGATGGACCCGCAGGCCGCCGACCCCGCCGATCGCGCCGCCCCGGTCGGCCGCATCGAGGTTCCGCCCGACCCGCGCGACCTGCCGGGCACCTTCCCGGGGCGCTATGCGGTGGACGTCCGCTTCGGCGACACCGACGCGATGGGGCACGCCAACAACTCGCGGTTCCTGACCTACGTCGAATCGGCGCGCATCGCGTACTGGGAGTCGGCGACCGGCGAGCCGTTCGCCATGGCAACCCACGGTGCCGAGGAGTCGCTGATCCTGGCCGAGGTGCGGGTGGCATTCCGCTCTCCGGCACTGTTCGGCGAGGTGCTGACCGTTGAGACGCGGGCTGGCCGCGTGGGCCGCACGTCGTTCACCCTGCAGCACCGGATCACCGCGTCGGCGTCGTCTCGGGGCCCGGCGCGCCTGGTGGCCACCGCTGACGACGTGCTCGTGATGTACGACTACGTCAACGCGCGGCCGCGGGTGATCCCCGACGACATCGTGGCGCGGGTCGAGGCGTTCGAGGGCCGCCGACTTCGGGAATGAGCGGAGCGGGGACGGCGCGCCCGCACCGGACATGCTCGGGGCGACTGGTGGGCAGGTGCGCCGGCGTCGTGAGCACGGGGTTCGCAACCTTCGGCCACCACGCAGTCGTGGCGTGCATGCCTGACGGGAAAGGCGCGGTCCCGGTTGGCCAGGACCCATCCGGCGAATGGTTGGTGCGGCAGTCGGCCGGCGAGCAGCAGACGCGAGGAGGGTGGCACGCGCAGCGGGGACCGGGATGTCACTGCTGGGCTGGTCGCTGCCGGCCCGGCCGCCAGTGGCGCGCCGGTCCGACGCCGCGCCGGTCCGACGCCGCGCCGGTCCGAGGACGACAGCTATGCCTCGAAGCGGCGGAAGATCGTGACCGCGTTCTGGCCGCCGAAGCCGAAGCCGTTGACCGCCACCGTGTCCACCTTCTGGTGCCGGGCCACGAGCGGCACGTAGTCGAGGTCGCACTCCGGATCGGGCGTGTGCAGGTTGGCGGTGGGCGAGATGACCCCGTCGCGGATGCCGCCCACGGCGGCCAGCGCGGACGCGATGCCCGCCGCGCCCACGAGGTGGCCGACCATCGACTTGGGCGAGGAGATCTGGCGCGTCGCCGCCGCCGACCCGTACGCCACCTTGATCGCCTTGGTCTCCGTGGAGTCGTTGAGCGAGGTGGACGTGCCGTGGGCCACGATCCAGTCGATCTCGTCGGGCGCCACGCCCGCGTTCCGGAGCGCGTTCTCCATCGCCCGCGCCTGCCCTCGCCCCGAGGGGTCCGGGGCGGAGATGTGGAAGGCGTCCGCCGTGAGCGCCCCCCCGATGACCTCGGCGATCGGGGTCGCGCCGCGCCGCAGCGCATGCTCGGCCGACTCCACCACCATCGCGCCCGCGCCCTCGCCCAGGACGAAGCCGTCGCGGGTCGCGTCGAACGGCCTTGACGCGGTCTCCGGCGAGTCGTTGCGCTTTGAGAGGGCGGTCATGTTGGACAGCGCGGCGACGCCCATCGGCACCACCGGCGCCTCGGACCCGCCCGTCAGCACCACGTCGCACTCGCCCGACCG
Source organism: Chloroflexota bacterium (assembly GCA_021812735.1). Next base: position 4,402 of record JAKAMV010000168.1, read on the forward strand.
GATCAGCCGGAGCGCGTCGTGGAAGGCGATGACCGAGGACGCGCACGCCGCGACCTGGGTCATGACGGGCCCGGTCAGCCCGTACTCCATCGAGAGCATGCAGCCGGCCATCGAGCCGGACATCGCCGGCACGGCGAACGCGGAGACGAACCGCGGCCCCTTGGTGTCGGACACGTGGGTGCCGTCGATGATCGCCTCGACGCCGCCGCCCCCCGTGTTGACCACCACGCCCACCCGGTCGCGCTCATCCTGGCTCATCGCGGCGAAGTCGATCCCCGACGACCTCACGGCCTCCTTGCCGGCCGCGAACGCGAGGTGGATGAACCGGCTCATCCGCCGGGCCATCTTGGGGTCCATCGCCTTGGCGGGGTCGAAGTCGAGCACCTCGGCCGCGATCTGCACCTCGAACCCCGACACGTCGAACGACCGGATCCGGCGCGTCCCGGTGACCGCGTTCTGGAGGTTGCGCCAGTAGGTCTCGAAGTCGTTGCCGATGGGCATGACCGCGCCGAGTCCGGTGATGACGGCGCGGCGCGAGAGGTCGGCGGAGGGGGGCACGGTCAACTCAGCCTCGAGTGCTGGGGCGGAAGGGCTGTCGCCGGATTGTAGCCCGTCGCCCCGTCGCCCCCGCGCTCAGCGTCCGTCCCAGCGCCTGAAGATGATGGCGGCGTTGTGCCCGCCGAGGCCGATGTTGTTCGACAGCGCGTGCCGGACGGTCATCGGCGTCGCCTCGGTGGTGACCCACAGGTCGCACTCGGGGTCGAACTCGGAGTAGTTGATGGTGGGCGGGGCCACCTGCTCGGCGACGGTCATCACGGTGGCGAAGGCCTCGAAGGCGCCGGCGGCTCCCATCATGTGGCCGGTCATCGACTTGGTGCCGGTGATCGCCAGCGACCGCCTCGACGCGGCGGCGCGCTCCCCGAACACCGTCCAGATCGCCTGCGCCTCGCGCGCGTCGCCCACCGGCGTGGACGTGCCGTGCGGGTTGATCACATCGACCTCGTCGGCCGGGACGCCACGGCGCGCCAGGGCCGCCCGGAGGGCGCGCGCCGAGCCTGCCCCGCGCTCCACGGGCTGGATCATGTCCCAGCCGTCGGCCGAGGCTCCGTAGCCCACCACCTCGGCGTAGATGCGGGCGCCCCGCGCCTTGGCCAGCTCGAGGTCCTCGAGGATCAGCGCACCGCCGCCCTCGCCGAGCACGAATCCGTCGCGTGTGCGGTCGAAGGGCCGCGAGGTGTCGGCGAGCGGCCTGCCATCGCGCGGCGAGCCGAGGCCGCGCATGTTGCCGAAGCCGGCGTGCGCCACCTCGAGCAGCGGCATCTCCGAGCTGCCGGCGATGACCGTGTGGACGTCGCCGCGGCGGATGAGCTCGGCGCCCTCGCCGATGGAGTTGGTGCCGGTGGAGCAGGCCGTGACCACGCACATGTTGTGGCCGACGGCGCCGGTCTCGATCGAGATCATCCCGGACGTCGAGTCGACCAGGCCGTTGGCGATGAACGTCGGCGCCACGCGGTCCGGGCCCCGCTGGTCGAGGGTGTGCCAGTTGTCGATCATGAGCTGCTGGCCGCCGGCTCCCGTGCCGAAGACCACGCCGATGTCCTCGCGGTTGGCGTCGGTGATCTCGAGGCCGGCGTCCGCGATCGCCTGCTTGGCCGCCGCGACGCCGTACCACATCGCCGCCTCGGAGCGACGCACCGCCTTGGCGTCCATCCACTGCCTCGGGTCGAAGTCGTGGACCTCGCCTGCCACCTTGTGCTCGTACCGCGTCGGGTCGAAGCGGGTCAGGATGCCGAGGCCCGACACCCCGTTGAGGAGGTTGTTCCAGGCCGTCTGCTTGTCGTTGCCGACGGGGCTGATGACGCCGAGGCCGGTGACGACGACGCGGCGGTTGTAATCGGGTGAGCGCACGGGGTTCCTCTTCGGGTTTCGCGGGGTTCGGGCTGAGGCTGGGTTGTCGCGGGACGCGGTGTGCCAGGCAGGGGCGGCTAGGCGGGGTTGTCGTCGACTGCGGCCGCGTCGGCGAACGGGATGGCGAGGCGGTCGGCGGCGGCCCTGTCGTCGAGCGGCAGGACGATCGCATCCTCGGCGATCCGCTTGACCAGGCCGGTCAGGACGGTGCCCGGCCCGACCTCGATGAACGTGGTGATGCCCTGGGCCCGCATCGCCCGGATCGCGCCAACCCAGTCCACGCCGGTGGTCAGGTGGTTGACGAGCTCGGCCCGGCAGGCGTCGGCGGTGGTGATGGGCGCTGCATCCGCGTTCGCGAGGAGCGGCGGACGGGGGTCGTGGAAGGTGATGTCCGCGAGGACCCTGGCCATGCCGTCGGCTGCCTCGCGCATCAGCGGGGAGTGGGCGGCGACGCTGACGGGAAGCTCGATGGCGCGCCTGGCGCCGAGGCCCTTGGCGATGGCGACCGCCGCCTCGACGGCGGCACGCTCGCCGCTCACGACGACCTGGCCCGGCGAGTTGCGGTTGGCCACGCCGAAGACGCCGTGGGTGCTGGCCTCCGCGACCAGGTCGGGGAGCCTTGCGTCGTCGAGCCCGATGACCGCCGCCATGCGGCCCTCGCGGCCGGCGCCCGACGCCTGCATGAGCTGGCCGCGCGTGCGGACGAGGCGGACGGCGTCGGCGAGGTCGAGCGCGCCGGCGGCCACCAGCGCGGTGTACTGGCCCATCGAGTGCCCGGCCGCGAACGCCGGGTCCGGCACGTCAACCTCCAGCGCCGCCCATCGCTCGCGGACGGCCTCGAGGTAGGCGACAGACGCGGCGAGCAGAGCGGGCTGGCTGTTCTCGGTCCGGTTGAGGTCCTCCTCGGGACCCTCCCAGGCAAGCCGGCTGATGGGCTCGCCGAGCGCCTCGTCGGCGGTCTTGAACACGGCGGCGGCCGCGGGCGAGGTCTCGGCGAGGGCTTTGCCCATGCCGACGTACTGGCTGCCCTGGCCGGGGAAGACGAAGGCGAGGTGCTGCATCGTTGCGCACGATACCCGTGCGCGAGGCGGCCCCCGGGCGAGTCCGTGCAGGGTTGCAAGGATCGGCACGGCTGCCTATCCTCGGAGGGTGAGGATTCCTCGATGAGCTCCGATCCCGAGCCTGGCAGACGGCCCGCCAAGAGCGGGCTTCCTGCCGACCTGTCGAACCGCGTGGCCGACCTGCAGGCCCGCGTGCCGGACCTGTCGGGTGCCGTTGCCGACCTGTCGAGCCGCGTCGCCGACCTCTCGTCGCGCGTGCCCGACCTCTCGGCGCGGGTTGCAGACTTGCATGCCAAGGCGCCGCACCTGCCGTCCCGTGCCGAGCTCACCGCTCGGGTGCCGAGCATCTCGATCTCGCGACGCCCGCGCCAGCAGCGGCGGTCCGACCCCGCGGCCGGCCCGGCGCTGCCCGAGGCCCTCACCCGAGTGAGCCGGCCGAAGGCGTCGCGAGAGGTCATCGCCCGGACGTTCGAGGCGGACCTGTCAGCGCCGGTGGTGGCCGCCGGCACGCGGATCACCAACGTCCGGCAGGTGACCGAGCGAGTCGCGATGGGCCGGGCGCTGTGGCGGGAGCTGGTGGTCGGGTTCGCCTCCCAGCTGGGCGAGCTCAACCTCGGGTTCACGCAGCTCGCCGCGCTGTACGTGCTGGCTGAGGGCGCCACGACCACGATCGCTGACCTCGCCGAGGCGATCGGGCGGTCGCCGTCCGCCACCTCCCGCCTGGTGGACGGACTGGAGCGGCGGCGGCTGGTGGAGCGGCGCCGTGAGGTCGATGACGGCCGACTGCGCACGGTGTGGCTGACCCCGCGCGGCCAGGCCATCCTGCGGATGGTGGACCGGGCGCGAGCCGAGCAGTTCCTGGCCGCGGTCCGGCCGCTGCCCCGCGGCGAGCGCGCCCTGATCGCGATGGGCGTGGCTGCGCTGGCGACGCACGCGATCTCACGCCGAGGGCGGCTGGTTCGGCCCACGGGTGGGCTGCTGGGGCCGAGCCAGGCGCCGTCTGCCGAGCCGCACGGCCCGCGGCGCGGCTGAGACTCGGGCGTGACCGCTGGGCGGTCACCGAGCGCGGAGCGGGGCGCTCGCCTGCCCCTACTCGCAGAACCGGCAGGCCACGTCGTACAGGACCGGCAGGCCCCAGCGGAGCGCCTCGAGGCCCACGCGCTCGTCCTGGCCGTGGAACCGCTCGAGGAAGCGCTCGCCGGGCTCGTTGCGCAGCGGCGAGAAGCCGTAGGTCGGCGTGCCCAGCAGCTGCGTCCACTTCCCGTCCGTTGCGAAGGGCGCCATCACCGGCACCGGGACACCGTCGGGGTCGTGGGCGATGATCGTGTCGCACAGGATCTCGTACAGCTCGCCCGAGGTCGGCCACGCGACCGGCGGCGCGCCGATCGTGTGCTCCACGTCGCAGTGCGGCGCGAGGTCGCCGAGGCGGGCCACGACCTCCTCGCGCATGTCACCCTCAGTGGTGCCCGGGAGCGTGCGGCAGTCGATCTCGATGACCGCCTCGCCGGGGATCACGTTGTACTTGATCCCCGCGTGGATGACGCCCGGGCTGATCGTGTCGCGCAGGAGCGCGCGCAGGGCGCGGGCGTACATGTCGTCACACAGGCGCGACACGGCCGCGTCGGCGCGGCGGGGGTCCTCGTCGGTGATCGCCCGCACCAGGGTCGCCGCATCCGGCGGCAGCGTCGCCGCCACGCCGTCGAGCATGGCGCGGATCGGCCCGGTGACGCGCGCCTCTCCGGGCCGGGCGAGCCGTCGGACCGCCTCGGCCGCCATCACCGCCGCATTGTCGTCGCGAGGCATCGAGCCGTGGCCCCACGCCCCGTGGACGCTGATCCGGTACGTCTCCCGCCCCTTCTCAGCGGTCATGATCGGGTAGAAGCGGCGCCCGGCGAGGTCCACCGACACGCCGCCTGCCTCGTTGACCGCGCCGGCGGCGCGCACCCAGTCAGGGCGGTGCTCCACGACCCACTTGGCGCCGTCGATTCCGCCCGCCTCCTCGTCGGCCGTGGAGGTGAACAGCACGTCGCGCCGGAGGCCCGGGACGGGGTCTCGGGCCGGATCGAGGCCCGCGGCTCGGGCGCGCCGCGCGAGCAGGATGACGACCATCGCCTCCATGGCGACCATGGACTTCATGTCGACGGCGCCGCGGCCCCAGACGTAGCCGTCAGCGACAACCGCGTCGAACGGCGGGTGGGTCCACCCGGCGGGGTCGACGGGCACCACGTCGTGGTGGCTGAGCAGGAGGAACGGCTCGCCGCCGGTGCCGTCTCCCCGGAGCCGAACGTGGACGGCGCCGCGGCCGGCCACGGGCTCGGCCGCCTCGGGCTCGAGCCCCTCGGCGCGGAAGAGGCTCGCCAGGTACTCGGCCGCCTCCGTCTCGGCGCCCGGCGGGTCCGGCGGGTTGATCGACCGGATGCGGATCAGGTCGCAGAGCAGGCCGACGAGCTCGTCATGGGCGGCGGTCCACGCGTCGGCGTCGAGCGCGGCCGAGGGCAGGGCGTCGGGCGGGATCGTCACGGACCCATTCTGCCCGAGCGGTGGGCTGGCGAAGCCGCACGTCCGGCTCAGCGACCCGCCCCGGTCAACGGCCGTGCGCCGGGTCGAAGGCCATCGCCTCGATCTCGACGAGGATCCCGGGGCCGATGCCGGCCGCCACCGTGGTCCGCACCGGCAGCGGCGGCTGGAACGCGGCGCCGTACGCCTCGTTCATGGCGGCGAAGTCCTCCGGCCGCGCGATGAACACCGAGGTCTTGACGACGTCGCGCAGCGTGAGGCCCTCGGACGCGAGGATCAGCGCGATGTTGGCGATGGCGCGCGACGTCTGCTCGCGGATCCCGCCCGGCGCGAGCTGGCCCGTGGCGGGGTCGAGGCCCGTCTGGCCGGCCACGAGAACGAGGCCGTTGGGCAGCCTCCGGGCGAGAGAGTAGGGGCCGCCCGTGGGCGGCAGCGTCGCGTCGCGGTCCATTCACGCCTCCTGCTGGGCCAAGTGGTCGGCGAGGTAGTCGAGCGTCTTGGCGATGATGTCCGCGCTCGTGGCGTCGTCGTCGAGGATGTCGAACGCGTGGCGGCCCGCGGGGTGGTGCAGGCGCTGGAGGTCGCCCTTGCCGGCGATGGCCTCGGCGAACTGCTCCGCCGTTGCGTTGAGGGCGGGAGCGTCCAGGCCGGCGGTGACCAGGAGCGTGGGCGGGACGGTGGTCAGGCCCCGGGCAACTGCCGCGGCCGAGACTCGCGCCGCCGACGCCGCGTCGAGCGCGCCGACGCGCTGCGCCGCGTCGCGCAGGTCCAGCAGCCCGTAGTAGACCACCAGGGCGACGACTGGCGGAACGGCCTCGAGCGCCGCGACGGCGCCCAGGGAGGCGCCCCCCGACGCGGTCCAGACGGCCAGACGGTTGGGGTCGATGCCGAGGTCCTCGGCCTCGGCGCGCACGGCGGCCAGCGTGTCGCGGATCTCCGCCGCGACCTCGACCGCAGCGCGCAGCCCGTGGGTGGAGGCGTGCTGGGCGACGACGGCGGCAAGGCCTCGGCCCGCGACCGCCTCGCCCCATGCGTGGTACTGCCCCCACTCCAGGAGACCGTCCATGAGGAACTGCGGGGCGTCCCCGGGGATGAACAGCACCACGGGCAGGGCGGCGTCTGCCGCGTCCGGCGGGCGGTAGAGGTCAGCGAGGGTCGTCCGCCCTCCGCCGAGGTCGAGCTGGACCCGGTGGCGGTCCACCGGTGCGTTCAGCCCGGGGTCGAACACGGTGCGCAGCCTGGTCGGATCGTCCATCGCCATCCTGCCCCTCCGGTGCCAACGCGCTGATGATGCACGAATCTGGCGAGCCGGGACCACGGGGCCCGCACGAGGCGGGTGCGTGTCCGCGCAAGTCGCGCGGGCCGACACCAGCAGCGACGGCAGGGCTCACGCCTGCGGACCGGGTGCAGGCCATCGACATCGCGGGTGTGGCGCCGCCGTGCTGCGCCGGGCGGAGCAGCTCGGCCGAAGTCGGTCTCCGGCACTCGTCGACGGAAGCGGCCTGCTGCTGGTCAGTCGGCGGCGAAGCGGGCGCGCGTGGTCTCGAGTCGCTCCCCGGCGGCGAGGGACAGGCGCAGCAGGATGCGCGCCTTCCACGGGTTGAGGTCGTCGGCCGGGACCCAGCCGCGGGCGAGGAGCGCGGGGAGTGGCGGGACGCGGCCCGAGCCCACGCGCGAGGACTGGACGATCACGACGCCGGCGGCCGACGCCCGCTCGAGGGCCTCCACCTGCCAAGGCGTGGGGTAGCCGTCGCCGGTGGCGGCGCTGACGAGCCCCCTCGCCCCGGCGGCGACGGCGGCGTCGATCAACGCGCCGTCTGCACCCTGGTAGCTCGCCACCACGTCAACACGCGGAAGCGCCCGGAGGTCCACGCCCGCATACGCGCCCCGCAGGGTGGTGGCGCGGGTGGGGCGCGACGAGATCACCACCCGGCCGTCGCCGTCGACCCGACCCAGAGGCCCCGTCATCGGGCTCGCGAACGCGTCCACGCGCAGGGTGTTCGTCTTGGCCACGTCGCGCGCACCGTGGACGGTGTCGTCCATGGCGACCAGCACGCCGAGCCCGCGGGCCGCCGGTGCCGCCGCCACGCGTACCGCCTCGACCAGGTTGAGGGGCCCGTCGCCCGACAGTGCAGATGCGGGCCGCATCGCGCCCGTGAGCACGATCGGCGCGTCCGTCGCCACGGCGAGGTGGAGCAGCCAGGCCGTCTCCTCGAGGGTGTTGGTGCCGTGCGTGACCACCACGCCGTCGGCCTCGCCGCGGGCAAGGATCTCCGTCACGAGGCCTCGAAGTCCCGCGAGGTACCCGTCCGTCATGGCGTGGGCGGCGACCCGCTCGTACGGGATCTCGGCCACGCGGGCGACGGTCTCCAGCTCCGGCGCCACCGACGCGACCAGCGCGCCGGGTTCGAGGCGGCGGCCCGTCTCGAGGTAGGCGGCGAGGTCGAGACGATCCGCCCCCAGCGAATCGATCGTGCCGCCGGTGGTGACGATGGCGATGCGCGGCAGGCTCACGCGAGGTCGGCCGGCGCCGCGGCGATGGGGGGTTCGGCGGCCGTCGCCAGCACGGGTGGGACGATCAGCGGCTCGGCTGGAACGGTCCCCCGCTCAACGGGCGTCCCCTCGTCGGCGTCGGCGTCGGCGTCGGCGTCGGCATCGTCGGCTGCGTCGCCGTCGTCGGCTGCGGCCGTCGGCCGCCAGTGCGGGGCGGCCTCCGGTGGCGTGAACGAGGCCACCTTCGCGATCAGGCGCCGGATCCGCAGCCCCTCGAGCGGCCCGAGCGCGTAGAGCGGCATCGGCTGGAGCCACACCGACGAGCCGAGTGACACCGCATCGGCGCCGGCCCAGAAGTACTCCCGGCAGTCGTCGAAGTCCCTGATTCCCCCGTTGGCGATGATCGGCAGCCTGAAGCCGACGTCGCGGAGCTCGGCCACCACGCGCAGGCCGATCGGCTTGATCGCCCGCCCGCTGATCGCCCCATAGCGGTTCCGGAGATACGGCTCGCCGGTGTCGGGGTTGAGCCGCAGGCCCTTGACCGTGTTGATCGCGGTGATCGCGGCGCAGCCGTACGTGGCAGCCATGCGCGCCTGCCACCGGTAGTCCTCGTCGGGGCTGACCTTGAGGATCACCGGGTGGCGGCTCTTGGGAACGGCGCGCCGCAGCGCCTCCTCGAGGATCGTGTTGAACGGGAAGTTGACGTTGTGGCACGAGGCGTTGAGCTCGACGGCGGCGATCTCGCGGGGCCTCGCGCGCTCGTTGACCGTCTCGATGAGCTGCTCCACCTCGTCGGCGGAGAAGCCGCCCACGCTCACGATGCGGTTGAGGTTCGCCGTGCGCGGGAAGTATTCCTCGAAGTAGCGGGCCAGTCCGATGTTCGACCAGCCGAACGCATTGAGCCAGCCGGCGTCTACCTTGTGGAGCGCCCTCCCGTAGAGGCGCAGCATCTCGGGGAACTCGCCGAGGCTCCAGTCCTCCTTGAGCGTGAAGTGGCCGGCCCGCGGCTCCAGGGTGAGGGTCCGGGTGGTGACGGCGCCGAAGCGCTCGAGCGGCACCCACTGTGCGATGGGGGACAGCCCGTACAGGATCAGCCGGTTCTTCGACGCGCCGTAGCCGAGCAGGCTGGCGGAGGTGACGAGCCTGTTCCGGAGCTTGATCCCGTTGAGGTCGATGGCCACGTCTCG
>JAKAMV010000880.1 GCA_021812735.1 Chloroflexota bacterium
GTGGTCCTGTCCGCCCAGGAGGACCTGCGCCGCGACATCGCCCGGGCGATGCACGACGGGCCGGCCCAGTCGCTCACCAACATCGTGCTCCAGGCGCAGATTGTCGAGCGCCTGATGGACCGCGATCCCTCCACGGCCCGCAACGAGCTGCGACTGCTGGCCGGCATGGTCCAGCACACCCTCGACACCACGAAGAACTTCATCTTCGACGTGCGGCCGATGGTCCTCGACGACCTGGGCCTGGTGCCCACGCTCCGCCGCTCCGCGCGCGAGCGGGGGCGGCGCGCGCACGTCGCGGTGGCGTTCGAGTCGCACGGCCCGGACCGCCGCCTGTCCATGGAGCTGGAGAGCACGCTCTTCCGGATGGTGGACGAGGTCCTCGCGGCGTACCTCGGGCAGCACGCGGAGCGCGCCTCGCTGACGCTCGAGTGGGGCGCCGCGGAGCTCGTGGCGGTGGTCTCGGCGTCGCGAACGCCCGTCTACCCGCCCGGCGACGACCTGCCGCCCGTCCCGGGCGCCGACGTGCCCGAAGCCATGCGGCGGATGATCGAGGAGCGCCACGAGGCGCACGCCGCGGCCCGGGCGGCCGCCGAGGCCGCGGCCAGGCTGCCGCTCCCCGCCAACGTGCGGCGCGAGCTCACCGAGCGGGCATCGGTGGCCGGCGCCAAGGTGATCCTGGACGACGTGGGCGAGGTCCGGGTCACCGTCGCGCTCGAGGAGCCGGACGGCGACACCGGGCCATGAGCGCCGGCCGGCCGGCCGGCGACACCGGCCCGGGCATCCTCGAGACGACCATCGTCATCGGCGCCTCGCTGCTGGTGGCGGGCGTCGTGGTCCTGTTCTTCAGCAGCCCGCTGGCCCAGCTGATGGGCGTCCTGGTGGACTTGGCCCACGGCGGCCACTGACCCCCACGAGAGCCTCCGCGTGGCGTGCGGGCGCACCAGAAACGTCAACTATGGGCCGAATCGCCGCTGGCGCATCTTGACGAGGGGAAGTACTGTGTCGCAGCGCCGACCGGGGGAAGACCGGCTGTATGGGAGGGTCTAGATGACACAGCTCTCAACTCTGCTTGCCATGATCCAGGGGGACGACGAGGGCCAGGGCCTCGCCGAGTACGCGCTGATCCTCGCCCTCATCGCGATCGTCGCGATCGTCGCCCTCATCTTCCTGGGCGGGCAGGTCTCGAAGATCCTGTCGACCGTCGGCAGCTCGATCTAGCCCGACAGGGGACACACGGCGAAGCCGCCGGCCGTATGGCCGGCGGCTTCTCGATACCCCAGGACCATGGTCCTGTTGCGCCTTCGTGCGCGCTGACGCAGGCTCACCACCATAGGCCGGCTGCGATCCACGCCGGGTGCATGGAGTTTCCGTCTATGGCACTCATTGTCTCCTACCTCAGCTCCATCCTCCATCTCGACTCGGACGACGAGGGCCAGGGCCTCGCCGAGTACGCGCTGATCCTCGCCCTCATCGCGATCGTCGCGATCGTCGCCCTCATCTTCCTGGGCGGCCAGGTCTCGAAGATCCTGTCGACCGTCGGCAGCTCCGTCTAGCCGCACCGCGACATCGCGGCGAGACGGCCGCCGGCACCGCCGGCGGCCGTCTCGCGTGCCGGAGGCGCCCCTTGCCGCGGTGCGCTGCCACACCGATACTTCATCTTCAGTCGTTGACACCCGGGAACCACGGCTCTACGTTGGCCTCCCGCTCGCAGCGGCACATCCAGAGGAAAGGAGGTGAAACAGAGATGTCCCTCATTCCCGCAATCATGTCGTTCTTCCATCAGGACCAGGACGAGGGCCAGGGCCTCGCCGAGTACGCGCTGATCCTCGCCCTCATCGCGATCGTCGCGATCGTCGCCCTCATCTTCCTGGGCGGGCAGGTCTCGAAGATCCTGTCGACCGTCGGCAGCTCGATCTAGCCAACGGTTGAACCTCTCGGCGCCGATCGCCCAACTGGTGGTCGGCGTCGTCCAGTTCTGGACTGGCATCGCACCGGGGGACCTAGACCACCAGGTGGCCCGATGGTCGCCCGCAGGCATGACGCTTGCCTGTCCTGGGGTCGCGCCATCCACCGTACGGACGTGGCGGTGCGCCCCGGGGAGCGCCCGGCCCGGGTGGGAGGTGACCAACGCCGTGCTCATGCATCTCTCGGCCGTGGCGGCCAAGGTCCTGCCCGAGTCCGATCAGGACGGGCAAGGCCTCGCCGAATACGCACTCATCCTGGGCTTGATCGCGATGGTCGCGATCGTCGCCCTCATCTTCCTGGGCAATCAGATCAGCGACAAACTGAGCGTGATCGGAAACTCGATCGGCAATACCGTTCCCTGAACAGTCTACCCAGATCCAACAGCCCGCCAGAAGGCCTCTGGCGGGCTGTTCTGCTTTCCTGCGGTAACGCCGCGGGCCAGCCGAAACCTCTTTGCAACCAACCTTGCGGCCACGATGCGCTTCAACCCATTTCCTCCTAATGGTCCTAGGTCATTTGGTTGATCGCGTGCGCTGACCACGATGTTAGAGTGGTGCGGCCTGTCACACGGCTGGGGAGAAGAAGTTGAAGCGCAGTTCGAACCGACTGGTCCTCCTGGTGGGGTTGTTCCTCGCCGTGGTGGCCTTCGTCCTCATCGCGGTGATGTTCAGCAACGGCGGCCCGGGCGGGGGCAGCGCCGGGGCGACCGTGCCGCCGGCCACCGTCAAGGTGGTGATCGCCTCCCAGGACATCCCCCTCGGGTCGCGGATCACCGCGGACATGGTCACCACCAAGGACATCAACGCGGCCGACAAGCCGCTCGACAGCTACCCGGACACCTCGCTGGTGATCGGGCAGACCGCCCGCGAGCCCGTGACCGCGCAGCAGCTGATCACGAGCGAGATCCTCAACGGCGGCGGCAGCATCGCCAACATCGCCGTGCCCGCGGGCTACGTGGGCATCGCGGTCCAGGTGGACCAGGTCACCGGCGTCGGCACGCTGATCAAGCCGGGCGACCGCGTGGACGTGGTCACGGGCTTCTCCAGCTTCCCGCTCGTCGTCTACCGCGGGCCGTCCCGGAGCCCGCG
>JAKAMV010000881.1 GCA_021812735.1 Chloroflexota bacterium
GGATTCCCCAGTTGATGCCGAACTCGGTGGCCGCGAGGCAGGGGTTCGTCACGTACCCGTGGACGGGATTGAACTGCGGGCCGGTGACCGCGCTGGGGCAGGTGATGCCCAGGATCTGGCCGAAATCGATCGGGCCGACCCGGAGCATCGCGGTGATGTCGTAGTTGGTGAGGCCCTGGCTGAACACCGAGTACATCGGGATCAGGAGGCCCATCGTTGCCAGCATCGGCAGGCAGCCGCCCGCCGGGTTGACGCCGTGCTGCTTGTAGAACTCCTGGACGGCCGCCTGCTGCTTCACGCGGTCGCCCTTGTACTTGCGCTGGATCTCCTTGACCTCGGGCTGCAGCAGCTGGGTCTGCCGCGAGCTCACGAGCTGCTTGCGGGTGATCGGCATCGTGATCACCTTGAGGATGACCGTCAGCAGCAGGATCGCGACCAGCATGTTGCCGGTCAGCTTGTACAGCACGACCAGCGCGATGAACAGCGTCTGGAAGATCGGCGTGAACAGCGTCGCGAGCAGGTCGAACGGGTTGGCGGTGACGTGGGCCGGCTCGAGGGGCGCCTGGGAGTGGGTGGGCGAGGCGAGCGCGCCCGAGCCCGAGGCGCCGGCACCGCCGCTGGACGGCACGCAGGCCGCGACGATCAGCGCGAGCGCTGCGAGCAGGAGCAGCGGCGCCAGCCGGACGAGGAGCTTCTGGAGGCGGGTCACGCGGTCGTTCTCGTATCCGTTAGGGGACCGGGTCATAGCCGCCCGGGTTCCAGGGATGGCATCGGCCGATGCGCTTGGCGCCCATCCAGCTGCCTCGCAGCAAGCCGTACTTGACGATCGCCTGTTCGGTGTAGCGCGAGCATGTGGGTTCGAAGCGGCAGCTCGTGGGAAGCCACGCGAAGACGACCCGGTAGAGGCGGATGAGCCTCGTTCCGACCCAGACCCCTGCTCGACTCACGAATCAGACTGACCTCCGAGCACGCCTCCGGAGCGGAGGACTCGCCGCAACGCCTCGACCAGCGCGCTCCGGTCGGCTTCGCTGAGCGCCGGCCTTGCGATGATGAGGACGTCCCAGCCCGGCTGGAACGCGGGCGCCATCGCCCTGAGCTCCTCTCTGATTCGGCGTCGGGCCCGGTTCCGGACCACGGCTCCCCCGAGCCGCTTGCCGGTCGCGAACCCGAACCTGGTCTGGTCAAGGTCCGTCCGCACGAACCGCCCTACGAGCAGTGGGTTCGTCTTCACGACGCCCCTCTCCGCCAGCCTGGCGAAATCGCTCGGGCGAGAGAGCATGACGAGCCGCAGCGAGTTGTGACTGCGCCCGTCGGCGATCAGGCCGAGAGCAGCTTCCGGCCCCTCGCCCGCCGTAGCGCGAGGATGCGCCGGCCGCCCGCCGTCTTCATGCGGGCGCGGAACCCGTGCTCCTTTGCGCGATGGCGCTTCTTGGGCTGAAACGTCGGCTTGCCCATCGGGACTGTCCGTGATCCTCTCCATCAGCCTTGGGACCCGGATGCTCCGACCCCTAGAGGCACGCAAACGCGCCGAGCGCCCGAGAGCGCGACGGCGCGTGTTCGTCGACGGCGATCATAGGTCGCGTGGCGAGCGAGTGTCAAACGCGCACGAGCGGGCCTCCCGTTCGGCGGAGGCGCCGCTGGGCCCGGCCGGACCGGCCTGCGGGACGCTTCCCGGGCGGCTGGGCGGCACATGTCGCGATACCCCTGGGGAGTATATCCGAATCGCCTTGCAGGGCCCTCGGGGGCGGTGTATTGTTCCCCAGCCTCAGGCCGCCGGGAGGCCGCTCCGAGGTCCCTTGGGGGGACTCGCTCCGGTCACGGTATCGCGCTCATCGGCGACTTGGGAGCGGACGGCGCGGTCGTGCGACGGCGTGGTTCCTCGAGTTCGGGCACCGCATCCTGCGGTACCCACTGACGCATCGGCTAGACAGGGACGACGATCGCAGGATGGACGCGAAGCAGGTCTGGCGAGCGGCCCTCGGGGAGCTGCAGGTGTCGTTGTCGCCTGCCAATTTCGAGACCTGGCTGCGCGACACCCAGCTCGTCGAGGTGGACGAGCAGCGGTTCCGGATCGCGGTCCCCAATGCGTTTGCCAAGGACTGGCTCGAGGGCCGGTACCGGTCGCTGATCTCCCAGACGCTCGCCCGGGTCGTGGGCTACAGCGTCCAGGTCGAGTTCGTGATCGTTGGCGGCGAGGCCATCGTCGAGCAGGCGGCCTCCTTCGCCGGCCAATCGGTGCGCGTCGAGCCCACCCGCGTCGGGGCGCCGGAGGGCGCGGCCGCGGGCGCCGCCAGCCTCCACACCCGCTACACATTCGCCAACTTCATCGTCGGGTCGGCCAACCGCCTCGCCCACGCCGCGGCCCTCTCGGTCGCCGAGCGGCCAGGGCACGCGTACAACCCGCTGTTCCTGTACGGCGGCGTCGGGCTGGGCAAGACGCACCTGATGCACTCCATCGGGAATGCCGTCGCGACCAAGTTCCCCCGCAAGCGGGTGGTCTACGCCACCAGCGAGAAGTTCACCAACGAGTTCATCACCTCGATCCAGCAGGGCAAGATCGACGAGTTCCGCGCCCGCTACCGCCGGATCGACCTCCTCCTGATCGACGACATCCAGTTCATCGCCGACAAGGAGCGGACGCAGGAGGAGTTCTTCCACACGTTCAACGCGATCCACGAGGACGGCAAGCAGATCGTGCTGTCCTCGGACCGGCCGCCCAAGGCCATCCTCACGCTCGAGGAGCGGCTGCGCAGCCGCTTCGAGTGGGGCCTGATCGCGGACCTGACCGTGCCGGACCTCGAGACGCGCATCGCCATCCTGCGCGCCAAGGCCGAGGAGCAGGGGACGCCCATCGGATCCGACGTGATCGAGTTCGTCGCCCGCAAGGTCGTGTCCAACGTGCGCGAGCTCGAGGGCGCACTGAACCGCATCGTCGCCTACGCCTCGATGGGCGCGATGCCGATCTCGATCGAGCTGGCCCAGGCCGTGCTCAGCAACGTGCTCTACAACCCCAAGAAGCGCCAGGTCACGCCGGAGCGCATCGGCCAGGCGG
>JAKAMV010000169.1 GCA_021812735.1 Chloroflexota bacterium
GGGAAGCGGAACCGGGCGGCGCCGGGCGCGGACCGGCTACGCGACGCCGACGGCCCGCAGCACCTCGGCGGCCACGCGCGCCCGCCCCGCGTCGTCGTCCATCACGGTGTCGGTGACCAGGGCCTGCAGGCCGAGCGCCTCGACGTCCGGGGCGAGCGCCGAATCGAGCCGATCGAGCACGAACACATCCACGAGGTCCGCGTACAGCCGGGCGACGCCCAGTGCGCTGGGCTCGTGCCCGAGGGAGGCGAGCATGCGGTCGGCGGGGCCCTTGAGCGCCCGGCCGCCCACGATGGGGCTGACCGCCGCGGCCCTCGCCCCCCGCGCCCGCGCCGCGGCGAGGCGGTCGAGCATCCCGGGCACGGCGAGGATCGGCCCGATCGAGACGAGCGGGTTCGACGGGCCGATGACCATGGCGTCGGCGGCCTCGATCGCGGCGGCGACCTCGGGCGTCGGGGCTGCGGCGTCGATCCCGTCGAATCGCAGCGCGAGCACGTCGGGCGCCTGGCGCCGGTGGACGAAGTACTCCTGGAACTCGAGCCAGCCCCCGGGGGTCCGCACGACCGTGGCCACCGGGGCGTCGGCCATGGGCAGGATGCGGGCGGCGATCCCCAGCGACCGCTGGGCGGCCAGGCACGCCTCGGTGGGCCTCGCGCCCCCGCGCACGGCGGCCGTCCGCGCGATGTGCAGCGCGAGGTCCCGGTCGCCGAGGGCGAACCAGGTGGGCTCCCCGTAGACGCCAAGCTGGTCCATCACGGCGTGCGTGTCGCCCTCGATCCCCCAGCCGAGCCCGGCCTGCTCGATCCCGGCGAGGTTGTAGAGCACCGTGTCGTGGTCGGGCATCACGAGCAGACCGTGGCGGACGCAGTCGTCGGCCGTGTTCACCACGACCGACAGGCGGCTGCCCAGGAGCGCCTGGAGCCCGTCGGCGAGCTTCGCCCCGCCCACGCCCCCGGCGAGGACCACGACCGAGAGGCACGCCACCTCAGTCCTCGAGGTGGTCGTGGACGGCCGTGACCCGGATCAGGAACGTCACCCGCGGCTGGCCGCGGAACGTGGCCTCGGTCTCCGGGTCGACGGTGCCGTCGGCGCTGTACCGCCGGGCGAGCATGACGATGTCGTCGCGGGCGCGCTCGACGTCATCGACCACCTCGTCCACGATGCCGGTCAGGCCGAGCCAGCGGAGCGGGTTCGCGACGTCGGTGACCGCGATGGCGACCCGCGCGTCGCGGAGCAGGTTCCTGGGCCAGCGGCGCGGAAAGCGACTGTTGAGGAGCACGCGGCCGTCGGCCTCGAGCCGGTACCAGACCACCGCCTGGCGGGGCGCTCCGTCATCGTCGATCGTGGCGACCGTGGCGTAGTGGCGGCCGCTGAGGAACTCGGTGTGGTCGGGGGTCGGCGCGTGGGTCTCCATGGCCCGATGGTAGCCCGGGTGCGCGAAGGCGGGCCCCGCAGCGGCGCGGCGGCTACCGGCTCAGGACGCCGCGGAGGACGGCGTGCCCGTCGCGGCCGGTGCGGTCTGGCCCGGGCACCCGTTCCAGGACTGGCGCAGCCGCCACCCCCGCTACCGCTGCCGCCCCAGCCGCCGATTGCGGTAGCCACGCCCAGCGCGAGCCCGACCGCGAGGATGGCAGCGCCGACGGCGCCCAGCGCTCGCGGCTCGGCGGGGGGACCGGCGGCGGGCGTCGGCCCGGCCGTGGGCACCGCGGTCCAATGGCCCGTCGTGGGGGCGCTTCGGCCCGGTTCGACGGCACCCCCGTGGGGAATGCCCGCCCCTGGAGGAGGAGCTGGGGCGTGCGATGCCGGGCTGGGCGGAGAGCGGCTTGATTGGCGGGGTCGGGCTTCGCCCGCTGCTCGACGACACTCGGCGCGGGCGCGCCATCTCTGGCACGATCGGGCCATGCCCATTGCCCTGCCGTCGTCCAGTCCCGCCGAGGACCGCTTCGCCGCCGACGCCGCCTTCGCGCGCGAGGTCGCGGAGCGGGCAGGCGCCATCCTTCGCGATCGGTACGAGCGCGTCGGGGCGATCACCTACAAGTCGCCCAAGGACGTCGTCACCGAGGTCGACCACCTGTCAGAGGCCCTGATCCTGGACGCCATCCGCGAGCGCTTCCCGGGCGACGGCATCCTGGCCGAGGAGTCGGGCGAGCATCGCGGTCGCGGGCACGGCGGGCGCGGTGCCGGGCAGGCGGACGAGGGGCGCGCCGACACGGTCGCGCGAAGCCTGTCGGCAGGGCGGACCTGGATCATCGACCCGCTCGACGGGACAGTGAACTACGCCAACGGCCTGCCGCTGTTCTGCGTGTCGGTGGCGCTGACGGTGGACGGGCGCCCTGGCGTCGGCGTGGTGGTCGACCCGCTGCGCGGCGAGACGTTCTGGGCGACGGCCGACGGCCCCGCCATGCTTGGGGACCGCATCCTGCACGTCTCGGACAAAGAGCGCGCGGGCGATCTCGTCATCCAGCTGGCGCTGGCGGGGCGGGCGGTCACCTCGCGGATCCGGGCGGTGCGCAAGGCCGTGCGGGTCTCGCGCAACATCGGCTCGTCGGCGCTCGCGTTCACGTACGTCGCCGCCGGCCGCTTCGACGCGGCGATCCAGTCGGCGGGGATGTCCGCCTGGGACATCGCGGCCGCCGGGCTCATCGCCGAGCGTGCCGGCGCCACCGTCACCGACGCCGAGGGCGGCGCCTGGTTCGACGTCACCCGGGCCACGCAGACGTTCGGCTGCGTCGCCGCCCCGCCCGCGCACCACGCCGAGCTGCTCCGGCTCTCGCGGTCCCCGCGGGCCTGAACGCCGGGCCGCGTCCGCGGGCGCATCGGCTCGACTTGCGGCCGCATCCAAGCAGGCGCGGCACCGCGCCGAGAGGATCTCGTGCTAGCGCCAGCGAGGCGGCCGCTCGACCAGCCGGGGCAGCCCCCACTCGGCGCAGAACGCGGCCCACCGCTCGCGGTCGGCGCCCGGCCAGCGGAGCTCCTCGGCGTCGCCCTGGGGGATCGGCACGCCGTCAGCTGTCGTGCGCAGCGTGGCCAGGTCCCGGAACAGGAGCGCATCGTCGAAGCGCTCGCGGAGCGTCACAGCCAGCGCGGCCGCCCCGCGGACCGCCACGCCCCACTCGGCGGCCTCGGCGGGGATGGCCTCCAGACGGCCGTACCGCGCCACGACGGCCGCCGCCGACTTGTCGCCCCAGCCCGGCAGCCCGGGGAACCCGTCGGCGGCATCCCCGACCAGGGCCAGCCGGTCAGCCACCCCTTCGGGCGGCACGCCCCACTTCTCCCAGACGCCGGCGTCGTCGTACACGATGTCCCTCCGCCGGTCCCAGAGGACGACGCGGTCACCGCGAACACACTGGGCCAGGTCCTTGTCGGGCGTGCAGATGAGGATCCGCTCCACGCGGGGATCGGCCGCGAACCGGTCGGCTGCGGCCGCGATCGCGTCGTCCGCCTCGAATTCCACCATCGGCCAGAGCACCAGGCCGAGCGCTTCGATGGCAGCCTCCGCGACGGGGAACTGCGCCAGCAGCTCGGGCGCGACGCCGGCGTCCGTCTTGTAGCCCGCATAGCGGTCGTTGCGGAACGAGCGGATCACGCGGTCCGTGGCGCAGCCGACATGTGTGGCGCCCTGGTCGCGGAGCAGGTGGCACAACTGCTCCACCAGCCCGGACACGCCCGACAGGACCATCCCGCCGCGGCCGCGGACCGGCGGCCGCGGCGAGAACTGGGCGCGGAACAGCTCGTAGGTGGCGTCGACGAGATGGAGCTGCACGCGACCGGTGCCCGGGTTCCTGCGCAGCCCCGGCCGTCAGCCGACTGCGCCGTCCTCGACCAGCCGCCTGAGCCGCTCGAGGTCCGCCTGGAAGATGGCCCGCAGGAAGGGCGCCTGGATCAGGGCGCCGAGCTGGGGGAGGGCCGGCGGGACGAGCGACTCGTCCCAGTGCAGAATCGTGGTGCTGCCGTCGGCGCCCGGCGCGAGCGAGATGACGCCGCCGCCCTTGAACAGACCGAGATGGCGGATCGCGTACCGCCGGGGCGGGTCGAGCGCCACGATCTCCACCAGGTCGGTGACCGACACGCCGAGGATGCGCACGGTCGCCACGCCGCGCTGCCCGACGTGGGCGCGTCCGGGCGGGTCCAGGACCAGCTCTCGCATCTCGGCCATCCACTCCACCTGGAACGGTGTGTCGGCGACGGCAGCCCACACGACGTCGATGGGCGCGTCGATCACCGCCAGCATCCGCATGGGGTCGGGGGGCCGGCCGCCGCGAGCGCGGGCGACGAGCCACTCCGCCGCGAGGGCTGCCAGGATGGCGGCCAGGCCGAGGGCGGCGACGCGCCGAAGCATTGGCGGGGTCGTCGTCAGCGCGCCTGGCTGTTCGCCAGGACTACCCCGGCGGCATTGAGCTCGTCGAGCGCGCGGTCCCCGTCGCCGGAGTCCACGTTCACCGCCGCCACGCCGTCCGTCAGGACCGTCGTGCGGTGGCCCAGGCGGACCGCGTCGAGCGCCGTGAACCGCACGCAGTAGTCGGTGGCCAGGCCGACGACGACCACCGTGTGGACGCCGGCCTCGTGCAGCAGCGCCTCGAGCGGCGTCGGGACGGTCTCGCCGGTGTCCGCGTCGCGCATCGTGAACGCGGAGTACCCGTCCTCGCCGTTGGTGCCCTTGCGGATGAGTGGCGAGCCGGGCGGGCAGTCCAGCGACGGGTACAGCTCGGCACCCCAGGTGTCGGCGACGCAGTGCACCGGCCACGCCCCGCCGTCCCTCGCGAAGTGCGGCGTGTGACTCGGGTGCCAGTCCTGCGAGAAGACGACCAGCGCGCGGTTCGCCCGCGCGAGGGCGATCTGGCTGTTGACGACCGGCACGATGTCCCGGGCGCCCGCGACGTGGAGCGAGCCGCGCGGATCGGCGAAGTCGTTCTGCATGTCCACGACGACGAGGGCCACACCCGGGCCGTAGCGCATCATGGCGTTACCGTACCGCGAGCTGCGGCAGGGTGTCGCGCCCTGCGCGCGCGGCGCATCGCCAGGGGGCCGCGCGATGTCATGCGCCGCCCGGGCCGCGCGATGTCATGCGCCGCCCGGGCCGTGCGATGTCATGCGCCGCCCGGGCCGCCGATCGGCTCCGGGCTCGGCTCGACGTCGAGCAGGTACCCGATGCCCTGGAAGGTGCGAATCCGGCCGGCCTCGCCCGGCTTGGCGCCCAGCTTGCGGCGGACGCGCGACACCCACACGCGCAGGTACTGGAGGTCGTCGCGGTACTCCGGGCCCCAGACCTTGGTCAGCAGCTCGGTGTGCAGGACCACCTTGCCCGCATTGGTGGCCAGATGCTGCAGGAGCAGCCATTCGGTCCGGGACAGCGCAACCAAGGCGCTGCCGCGGGTCACGGTCCGCCGCTCGAGGTCGATCTCCACATCGTCGAAACGGATCACGCCGGCCCCGGGCTGGAGCCCGTTCGCCCGCCGGACGACGGCCCGGACCCGTGCCGCGAGCTCATCGGGGTGGAAGGGCTTCGCGATGTAGTCGTCGGCTCCGAGGTCCAGTCCCTTGGCCTTGTCGGTCGCCGAGCCCTTCGCCGTCAGCAAGATCACCGGGACCGGGCGGCGCTCGCGCAGGCGGCGCATGACCTCGATGCCGTCGAGATCGGGCATCACGATATCGAGGAGCACGATGTCGGGGCGGATCTCCTCCGCCTTGGCGAGGGCCTCCTCGCCGCCCGCCGCGGTGATGACGCGGAACCCCTCGCCGGTCAGGGCGATCGAGACGAGCTTGGTGATGCGGGGCTCGTCGTCCGCGACGAGCACGAGCGGCAGGGTGCTGATGCTTCACCTCGGCGGGGAGTTCGCGATCCCCGCGCAATGATGCCGGGGTTCGGGACCGCGTGCAGGCGGCGCGACGGCGAGCCGGTGACGGGCCCTGCTCGGCGAGGATCCGACGCACGCGGCGCGGCGGCGGCGATCCGCCGGGCGGCCCCCGGCCCCCCGAGCCCGCGACGCGGCGGCGGCGATCCGCCGCGCGCACCCGGCCCCCCCGAGCCCGCGTCTCGGCGGCGCGTCTCGGCGGCGGCGATCCGCCGCGCGCATTGCACTCGGTTGGGTTGGTCGGATTGATGCGGGCCGCGGATCAGCGGGCAGGGCGAGGCGCCGCGGGCGGGCGAATTCCCGGCCGCATGACCCACCACGCAGATCGTGCCGACCGGAGCGCAGGATATCGATACGCCCCACGGATCAGCGGGGAGGATACGCCCCACGGATCAGCGGGGAGGATCCGGCGCCGCGGATCGGCGGATCAGCGAGGAGGCGTCGCTCAGCGGTCAAGGGTGATCGTGACCTCGTGACCGGCAGCAGTCAGGGCAACAAAGGCGGGGCCCGCCCCAGTGGCCCCCGGGGTCGCGGAACGCCGACGTAAGCAGAGGGTAAGGGCCCCGCGCTTACATGGCCGCATGCCGCCGACCCGAACCCAGATGGCCGCAGACCGCGAGTCGCGCCGCACGCGCAGCGCCCTCGCCGAGCACCTCCGCCGCCTTGTCGACGATTCCGGCGTGACCGAGCGCGCCCTGGCGTCGGCCTCCGGCATCGGGCAGTCGTCGGTGTGCCGGATCCTCGAGGGCTCCCAGCGCCCCTCGCTCGAGACCTATCACCGGCTGGCCGCGGCGCTCGGTGCGGACCTCTCGCTTCGCCTGTACCCGAACACGGGTCCTGCCCTGCGCGATCGGCACCAGGCTCGCCTGCTCGAGGCGCTGCTTCGCGTCTTGGATCCGCGCTGGCAGGCCTTCACCGAGGTGGCGGTAACGCGTCCCAGCCGTGGCTGGATCGACGTCGCGCTGCACGACCGACGAGCGGGCCTGATCCTGGCCACGGAGCTCCAATCCGAACTGCGCCGGCTCGAGCAGCTGGTCCGCTGGCACGCGGCGAAGGCAGATGCGCTGCCCAGCTGGGGCGGCTGGCAGCATCTGGGTCCGGAGCCCACGATCGGGCGCCTTCTCCTCGTGCGCCGAACCCGCGCGACCCGGAGCGTGGCCGTTGAGCACGCCGCGCAGCTCCGCGTGGCCTATCCCGCTCATCCCGATGACGCGTTGGCGGCGCTCACGACGGCCGGTGTCGCCTGGCCCGGCCACGCGCTGGTCTGGGCCGAGATATCGGCTGGACGAGTGCGGCTGCTGCCCGGCCGATAGGCGGTGGGGGGCGCGCCGCCCTCCCGCCAGCGACGCCGACCCGCGCGCCGCCCTCCCGCCAGCGACGCCCCGCCGGGATCGGTACTACCCTAGCGCCGCCCAGACACAAGGTGGCGGACCGTCGCGTCCACGGGAGCCCGGATGTACTTCGACGACTTCAAGCATCAGCTACCTGACATCGACGAGGGCGAGACCCGTGAGTGGCTCGACTCGCTCGACCAGGTGGTCGACCAGGAGGGCGAGTTCCGGGCCCGCTTCCTGATGTACAAGCTCCTCAAGCGCGCCCGACAGCGCCAGATCGGCCTGCCCAGCCTGACGCAGACGCGCTACATCAACACGATCAGCCCCGAGCAGGAGCCGTACTTCCCGGGCGACGAGGAGCTGGAGCGCCGCATTCGGCGGCTGATCCGCTGGAACGCCGTGTCGATGGTCCTGCGCGCGAACACGCGGTTCCCGGGCATCGGCGGCCACATGTCCACCTATGCCTCGGCCGCGACGCTCTACGAAGTCGGGTTCAACCACTTCTTCCGGGGCAAGGAGCACCCTGGCGGCGGCGACCAGATCTTCTTCCAGGGCCACGCGGCGCCCGGGATCTACGCACGCGCCTACCTCGAGGGCCGCCTTTCGGAGGACGACCTCGACCACTACCGGCGCGAGACGGGCGGCCGCGGCCTGTCCTCCTACCCGCACCCGCGCCTGATGCCCGACTTCTGGGAGTTCCCGACCGTCTCGATGGGCCTCGGCCCGCTAGCGGCGGTCTACCAGGCGCGCTTCAACCGCTACCTGCACAACCGCGGCCTCAAGGACACGAGCCAGCAGCGGGTCTGGGCGTACCTCGGCGACGGCGAGATGGACGAGCCCGAGGCGATCAGCGGCATCGCGCTCGCGGCGCGCGACGGCCTCGACAACCTCACCTTCGTGGTCAACTGCAACCTGCAGCGGCTCGACGGTCCGGTCCGCGGCAATGGCAAGGTGATCCAGGAGCTCGAGGGCCTGTTCCGCGGCGCGGGCTGGAACGTGATCAAGGTCATCTGGGGCCGCGAGTGGGACGACCTGCTCGCCCGCGATGTCGACGGCGTGCTGGTGGAGAAGATGAACAGCACGCTCGACGGCGAGTTCCAGAAGTACTCGACGTCCACCGGCCTCTACGTGCGCGAGCACTTCTTCGGGCCGGACCCGCGCCTCGGCCGGCTTGTCGCCCACCTCTCGGACAGCGACATCGAGCACCTGCGCCGAGGCGGCCACGACTACCGCAAGGTCTACGCGGCCTATCGCGCCGCCACCGAGTTCCAGGGCGCCCCGACCGTGATCCTCGCCAAGACCGTCAAGGGCTGGACCCTCGGCAAGGGCATCGAGTCGCGCAACTACACGCACCAGGCCAAGAAGATGCGCGAGGACGAGCTCCGGGTGTTCCGCGACCGCCTGGAGCTGCCCATCCCCGACGACAGGCTCCACGACTACCCGTACTTCTACCCGGGCTCCGGCTCGCCGGAGGTGGCGTACATGATCGAGCGCCGGGCCAGCCTCGGCGGCTCGGTGCCGCGGCGCGTGGTGCGGGCGGCCAAGCTCCCGGCGCCCGAGCCCGCGGTGGACGCGGAGTTCGCCGCCGGCAGCACCGTCGAGGTCTCGACCACGATGGTGCTCGCCCGGCTGCTGCGGAGCCTGATCCGCGACCCGGAGCTCGGCAAGCGGATCGTGCCGATCATCCCCGACGAGGCGCGCACCTTCGGACTGGACCCGCTGTTCAAGGAGGCGGGCATCTACGCCGCCCACGGCCAGCGGTACACGCCCGTGGACTCGGACCTCCTCCTCTCGTACCGCGAGTCGGTCGACGGCCAGGTGCTCGAGGAGGGGATCAACGAGGCGGGCTCGATGGCCAGCCTCCAGGCCGCCGGCACCGCGTACGCCACCCACGGCGTGGCGATGATCCCCTTCTACATGTTCTACTCGATGTTCGGCTTCCAGCGCACGGGCGACCAGGCGTGGGCGTTCGGCGACCAGCGGGGACGCGGGTTCATGATCGGCGCCACGGCCGGTCGGACCACGCTCGCGGGCGAGGGGCTCCAGCACGACGACGGCCACAGCCACGTGCTGGCGTCGGCGGTCCCGGTCGTCCGCGCCTACGACCCGGCGTTCGCGTACGAACTGGCGGCCGTCGTGCGCGACGGCATCACACGCATGTACCACGACGGCGAGGACGTCTTCTACTACATCACGGTCTACAACGAGAACTACGCCCAGCCGCCCAAGCCCGACGGGGTCGACGAAGCCATCATCCGCGGTCTGTACCGCCTCCTGGGGGGTCCCGAGATTCCCGGCGGCGCGAAGGGCCGGGTGCGCCTGGTGGGATCGGGCTCGATCCTGCCCCAGGTGGTCAAGGCGCGGGACCTGCTGGCCGAGCGCTACGGCGTCGCCGCCGAGGTGTACTCGGCCACCTCGTTCCAGCAGCTCCGCCACGAGGCGCTCGAGGTCGACCGCTGGAACCGGCTGAACCCCGACCAGCCCGAGCGGACGCCGTACGTGGCGCAGGTGCTCGACCGCGAGGGCGGTCCCATCGTCGCCGCCACCGACTGGATCCGCACCCTGCCGGACATGGTGGCCCCCTGGATCGAGGCGCCGTACCTGACGCTCGGCACGGACGGGTTCGGCCGGAGCGACACGCGCGAGGCGCTGCGTCGGCATTTCGACGTGGACCCGGCCTCCATCGCGGCGGCCGCGCTCTCGGGTCTGGCCCGCGCCGGCGGCTACGAGCCGGCGGCAGCCGCCGGGGCCATCCGCGACCTTGGCCTGGACCCAGAGTCGAAGGGCTCGCTCGGCGCCTGACCAGCGAGCTCGCGAGTGCGCGGGCTCGGCCGAGGACCTCGAGGAAGAGTCACGCCGCACGACCCGCGAGGGGAACCGAGTCGTGCGGCGTGGCATCCGCGACACCGCCCCGTCACAGGCCGCGCCGCTGGAAGATGCACTGGCACCACGGTACGGCTGCGTGGGCCGAATGTGACCCACGGCGTGGGCGCGCGGCGTTACAGCCGCGTTGCAATCCGTGGCGAATCTGGGTCAGCGCTGTCGGGTGTCGAGACGCTCGCCTGCCCGGCCACGCCCGGTGATCAGCGGCCAGCCACCAGCCGCTGGACCGTGCCCCCGCCCAGGTCCGTCAGGTAGACCTCGCCCTGGTCGTCGGTGCCGATGGAGCTGATGGCGAGGCCCGTCGAGAGCAGCCGGACCGGGCTCTGCTGGCCGCCCGAGGCGTCGATCGCCCACAACGTGCCCGAGCAGTAGTCCCCGAACAGGTAGGCGCCACGGAGCGCCGGGATGGCGCTGCCGCGGTACACGACGCCGCCCACGATCGCACAGCCCTGGTCGTGGCCGTACTCGGCGAGCGGCATCGTCACGCCCGACGGGTCGCAGCCGGTTGCCGGGTCGAAGCAGTGACGCCCCTCCCAGCGCCGCCACCCGAAGTCGAGGCCCGCGGCTCCCGCCGGCGCCGCGTCGACCTCCTCCCACGCGCTCTGGCCCACGTCACCGATCCAGAGCGTGCCCGTGGCCGGGTCGACGCTGTCGCGGTACGGGTTGCGCAGGCCGAAGTCGAGGATCTCGGGCCGAGCGCCCGGTGTCGACGCGAACGGGTTGTCGGAAGGGATCGCGTACGCGCGCCCGGCGACGGGGCCGGTCAGCACGTCGATCCGGAGCATCTTGCCCAGGACCGTGGCGAGGCTCGAGGCGCGGTTCTCCGGGTCGCCGCTGCTGCCGCCGTCGCCCAGGCCGATGAGCAGACGGCCCTGCGGGTCGAAGCCGATCCAGCCGCCGTTGTGGTTGGGGTACGGCTGCTTCTCGACCAGCAGGATCCGGAGCGTGGAGGGGTCGACGGTGTCCGCGCCGGGTGTCGCGCGGAGCTCGGCGATCGTGGTGTCGCCCTCGGTGTTCGAGTAGTGGACGTACAGCCGGCCCTCGTCCGGGCCGAAGCCGGGTGCGAAGGCGAGCCCCAGGAGCCCGCGCTCGCCGCCGGATGCGATCCGGCCCGTGAGGTCCAGGTATGGCGCGGCGACGAGCCCGCCGCCCGCGATGACGCGGACGCGCCCGGCCTGCTCGAGGACGAACAGGCGGCCGAGGCCGTCGTGCGCGCCGGTCACGAACAGCGGCGCGGACAGCCCGGTGGCCGCGGGCTGGAGCGCGAGGCGCACCCCCGCGAGGTCAGGATGGATGCCGCTCGCGGGGACGGCGGCGGTCAGTGACGGCAAGGGCGGGGGAGCGGCCGACGTCGCCGACGGCGGCGGCGTCGTGGTGCCCGCACGCGTCGGCGCCGGAACGAAGGCCGACGGCGGGGCCGGGGCCGCGCAGCCGGCCATGAACAGGAGGCCCGCGGCCAGCAGGGGGAGTCGAGCGGTGCGGTGCGCGAGGGGGACGGGCATGCGCTGCGGGCGCCGTCAGCCCGCCTGTCCGACCCGCTGCACGCGGGCCGCGAAGCCCTCGGCCCGCAGGGCGCTCGTCCCGTCGTCATCGTGACGGAACATGACGTAGGCGTCCATGCCGTCGTCGAGGAAGGGGACCAGGCGCTGGGCCCAGGCGTCGAGCTCGGCGTCGGTGTAGTGCCCGCGCCGCAGCCGCAGGTACAGGAAGGGCCCGGTGCGGCGGATGTCGGGCGGGCCCGTCACGTCGTCGAGGTCCGTGGTGCACAGCACGGCGCCCGCGCGGCGGAGGGCGGCGAACGTCTCGTCCACGTGCCAGGACGCGTGCTGCGCCTCCACCACAAGCGGCACGGCGCCCGGCCAGGCGTCCAGCACCCCGGCCAGCCGCTCGTCGTTGCGGGCCACCTCCGACGGGATGCGGAGCAGCATCGCCCCGAGGCGGTCGCCCAGGCGGGGCAGATGCTCGGTGAGCCACGGCACCGACTCGGCCGGGTCGTTGTACAGAGCGCGGATCGATCCCCCGCGCTGGCCCTTGACGATGAACCGGAAGCCGTCCGGCACCGCGGCCGCCCACGCGTCCAGCCGCTGCGGCGTCGGGCGGGCGTAGAAGGTCCCGTTCAGCTCGCAGGCGGCGAGGCGGCCCGCATAGTGGGCCAGCCGATCCGCTGCCCGCAGCCCGGCGGGGTAGAAGCGCGGCGACCACCCCGCGTAGGAGAAGCCGCTCGTGCCCGCGTACACCCGCCCGCGGGCGCCGGAACCGTCCGTCAGGCCTCCAGCGGCGCGGTGCACAGGCTGTCCGCGCCCAGAACCGGGCCCTTGAGCCCGTCCGACACGCGCCCGAGTGAGCGCTGGATCGTCGCCTGCTCCTCGGGCGACACGACGTCGAGGAAGTAGCGGCGCACGCCATCGAGGTGGGTCCTCGACGCGGAGCGCAGCCGACTCACGCCGAGCGCGGTGATCGCCGCCATCGAGCCGCGCGCGTCGGTGGGGCAGGCGAAGCGCTCCACCATGCCGTCGGCGGCGAGCCGGTCGACGAGGCGCGTGATCCCGCTCCGCGACAGCAGGACCCGGTCCGCGAGAACGCTCATGCGCAGCCGGCGCTCGGGCGCGTTCACCAGCTGCAGCAGCGCGTCGTACTCGGCCAGCGAGAGGCCGTGCGCCTCCTGGAGCTCCTCGTCGAGACGGTGGAGCAGGCGGGCATGGGTCTGAATGAAGGCGCGCCACGCCCCCAGCTCCGCCTCGTTCGCCGGCGATCGGCGCGCAGCTGTCGTCGGAGTCGCCACGGGGGCAGTCTCGGCCGTCATGGGGCTACGTTACACCACCGGCCCAGTCGTTGACAATGCAACGAGATGGGAATACAGTTGCTGCGTCAAACAACGAAAGCGGCGGCGACGCCGCACAGGAGAGCCCCGCGACCCATGGCGACCACCGCGTTCAACCTCGACAAGGCCCACACCGACGTTACGTTCAGCACCAAGCACATGATGGTGACCACCGTTCACGGCCGGTTCAACGCCGTGGACGGCATCCTCAACCTCGACCCCGAGAACCCCGCCGCGTCCTCGGGCTCGTTCACGGTCGAGACGGCCTCGATCAACACCGGCGTGGACCAGCGCGACGCCCACCTCCGCTCCGCTGACTTCCTCGACGCCGGGCAGTACCCCGCGCTGTCCTTCACCTCGACCAAGATCGAGTCCAAGGGCGGCGACGAGTACCGGATCACCGGCGACCTGACCGTCAAGAGCGTGACGCGGCCGGTCACCTTCGACGCCGAGTTCCTCGGCCTGTACCAGTCGATGGCCGGCGCCCGCAGGGCTGGATTCCACGCCACCGCCAAGATCAACCGCGAGGACTTCGGGCTGACCTGGAATGTCGCGCTCGAGAGTGGCGGCTGGCTGGTGGGCAAGGACATCAAGATCGAGATCGACCTCGCCGTCGAGGAGGCGGCCAA
>JAKAMV010000170.1 GCA_021812735.1 Chloroflexota bacterium
GGCCTGGACCCGGCCGGCGTGCTGGTCGTGGAGCGGGGCGGCGGGCCGGACCCGGCCGAGCCCGACGACGAGCCCGCCCCGGGGCAGGCGATGCCGTGAGCGCGGCCGCGACGCCCGGGGCGGACCGCTGAGGATGCCGGCGACACCACCGACGTCCGGCTCTCATCCAGCACAAGGGGTTGCCCAGCGGCGACCCGAACGTTCAGGAGACCACGTGGACGTCATCGACACCCCCTCCAGCCGGGAGTTCAAGGTCCTCATCCGCGCCGAGAGCGAGAGCGCGACGCGGATGAGGGTTGCGGCCGGCAAGTTCGCCATCACCATCGACGAGCCCCCCTCACTCGGGGGCACGGACGCCGGGCCGTCCCCCGTGCAGGTCCTGCTGATGTCGCTTGCGGGCTGCCTCAACGTGACCGGTCACGAGGTGGCCCGGCAGCGCGGCTTGGCCCTCGACGCCATGCGGATCCGCATCGAGGGGGTCATGAACCCCTGCGCCTTCATCGGCTGCTCGTTCGAGGAGCGGGCCGGGTTCCAGAGGATCCTGGTGACGGTCGATGCGGACATGCCCGGGGCGAGCCGCGAGGAGATCGACTCCTGGCTCGAGGAGACGGAGCGGCGCTGCCCGGTGACGGACAACATCCGAGCCGACACCAGCATCGAGGTGACCGCGGCCGGCGCGTGACCCACCGCTTGGCGCACCGAAGAGGCCTGACAGTCTCAGCGACCAGGCGCGGGCGTGGCCTCCGGTCTGGTCCGCGGCCGGGCGGGATCGCAGGGGCGCGGTGGGCTGGCCACAGGACGTGACCTTTGACGCCCTTGTGCGGGCCGTTGCGCCATGAGTATCTCAGCGCAACCTACTACAGTCCCAACTGTGATGTTTCTGACGATCCCCACGACCCCCACGCCCCGGATCCGGCCTGCTCGCCCCCGTCGCACGGGAGCCGGGGCGTGACGGGGCCGTCCCGCCGGGCGCTGCAGCGCGCATCGCGGATCCTGCTCCTGCTGGGCGTCGTCCTCGCGGTCGGCGTCGTCTTGGCCGCGAAGGGCCAGTCGTCTGGCGCGGCGGCGTCGCCCACGACGATCGCCGCCACCGAGGCGCCGGAGGTGACCCTTGACCGCGCTCTCGCGGCGGGCCAGCCGACACTCGCCTTCTTCCACTCGCTGACCTGCGAGTCGTGCATCGAGATGACCGGCATCGTCGCCCAGGTGTACCCGGCGTTTCGGGGGGCCGTCGCGCTGGTGGACGTCAACGTGTACGACGATCGCAACCAGGCGCTCGTCAACCGCGCGAAGATCCTGGGGATCCCGACGCTGGTGTTCATCGACCGCGCGGGCCGTTCCCAGTCCTTCGCGGGCGTGATGGACGCCGGGCTGCTGCGCCAGCGCCTCCAGGCGCTGGCGGGCGGCGGCTGACGTGCCGTTCGACCTCGAGCTGCTCCGGTCGGCCTCGGTCGCTGGCTACCTGCTCGTCTTCCTGGGCGGGGTGGTCACCAGCCTCGGCCCCTGCAACGTCGCCACCATTCCCCTGATCGTCGGCTTCGTGGGCGGCTCGCGTGACGTCTCGAGGGGCCGGGCGTTCGTCCTCTCCACCACGTTCGCCGTCGGCCTGGCGGTGACGTTCATGCTGCTGGGGGTCGCCGCCGCCCTCGTCGGCGGCCTGATCGGCGGCACCTCGCGGGTGTGGTACTACGTCGTCGCCGGCGTGTGCGTGGTGATCGGCCTGCAGATGCTCGGGGTGATCCGCCTGGCCGTCCCGCCGCAGCTCGGCGGGCTGCGCGAGCGAGTCCGCCTGCGCGGCGTGCCCGGCGCGCTGGCGCTGGGCCTGGTGTCGGGCCTGGTCGCGTCGCAGTGCGCCACCCCGGTGCTGGCGGCCGTCCTGACCTACGTGATGGCCGAGGGCGCGCTGGCCTACGGGGCCGCGCTCCTGCTCGTCTACGCGCTGGGCCGAGGTGTCCCCGTGGTGCTGGCCGGGACGTTCACCGGCGCGGTGAAGCGCCTCCGGGCCATGGGACGCTGGTCGGGCCTCATCGAGGGGGCCAGCGGCCTGGTCATGCTCGGCGTCGGCCTGTACTTCGTCTGGATCGCCTGAGCGGGCCGTCCGTCGTGCCGATCCAGGGCCACTCGGCCGTGGTTGTATCAGGATGCGCTGATACAGTTATGAATGAGATGTATGACCGAAGGCCGCCGACGCAAGCTGAGCCCCCCGGCCTGCGTGACTTGACCCCGGCCGCGGGGACGGGCCGACCGCGATGAGCGGCCCCCTGACCTACACCGTCACCGCGACCCGGGTGGAGGCGGGCGTGTCGGTCGCCTCCACAGGCAGCGCCGAGATCCGCCTCGAGACCGGCGCGGACGCATCGGACGACCTGTTCGGGCCGGCGGACGTGCTCGGCGCCGCCTTCGCCGGCTGCCTGCTCAAGAACGTCGAGCGCTTCTCGCGGATCCTGCCGTTCCGCTACCAGGGGGCCAGCGTTCGGGTGACGCTCGAGCGCGAGGACCGGCCGCCGCGCATCTCGACCGTCCGGTACGAGCTCCGGCTCGCGACCGACGAGCCGGAGCAGCGGGTCCAGCTGCTCAAGCGCAACCTCGAGCGCTTCGGGACCATCTACAACACGCTGTCGCACGCCTGCGACGTGAGCGGGGAGATCGTCGTCGAGACGCATTCCCCCGGAGGCACCAAGCCGTGAGCCGCGTCAAATCCATCCAGGAGCACCTCAACCGCTGGATGCTCGTCTACGTCACCGTCGCCATCGTCGCGGGGCTCGCCATCGGCGACGCCGGGGCTGGGTGGACCAAGACCAACGCGAGCCTCGTCAGCACCCTGACCACCGTCGCGGTGTTCCTGATCATCTACCCGATGATGGTCAACGTCCGGTTCGAGGCGCTGCTGCGGGCCGGGCGGAACCTTCGCGGCATCGGCATCGCGCTCGCGCTCAACTTCATCTGGGCGCCGCTCGTGGGCTGGGTCCTCGCGAGCTTCTTCCTCTCGGACCCGCTCCTCGCGCTCGGCTTCCTGCTGGTGATGGTGGTGCCCTGCTCCTCCATGGCGATCGGCTACACGGGCCTCGCTAAGGGCGACCTCGAGCTCGCCACCGTGGTGGTGGCGGTGAGCTTCGTGCTCGCGATCGTCGCGGTGCCGCTGTGGATGACCGTGTTCGCGAGCCGCTACCAGGTCGAGGTCCCCATCGGCGACCTGATCAACTCGATCCTGACCGTCCTGGCCCTGCCCATGGTCCTCGGCTACCTGACGCGCCGCGGGCTGCTGCGCTGGCTCGGCTCGGCGCGCTTCGCCGCGGTGGGGCCGATCTTCCCGGCGCTGTCGCTGCTCGGCATGTACGCGATCGTGTTCCTGATCTTCTTCGGCAAGGCCACGATGATCATCGACCGCTGGCAGACGGTCGCGATCCTGCTGGTCCCCAACGCGATCTTCATCGCCCTCACCCTCGCGGCCATCACCTGGCTCGACCGGCGCCTCGGGATGAGCTACGAGGAGCACATGGCGGTGGCGTTCACGAGCACCGGCAAGAACAACGGCACCGCGATCGCCATCGCCACCACGGCCTTCTCGCCGCTGGTCGCGATCCCCGCCGCGACGATGCCGATCTTCCAGATCCTGCTGATGGTCCTGTACCTGCGGGCCGCCCCGCGGCTGCGGGGCTGGTTCGCGCGGCCGGCCACGGCAGCGCCCGCGACCCGCCCGGCCACCGGGACCCAGGCATGACCGCGTCCGCCGCGTCCGGCCCGAGCGTCGCCTCCTCCGGCCACGACGAGCTGGTCGCGCGCACCTCGCCCTCGCGGCGGCTCCTGCTGGCCCTCGCGCTCTCGTGCGGCGTCCTCGCGCTCGAGGTTGGCGGCGGGCTCCTGACCGGGAGCCTCGCGCTCCTGAGCGACGCGACCCACGTGCTCGTGGACATCGCCGCGATCCTCGTGGGGCTTGGCGCGGCTCGGCTGGCGGCCCGTCGGCCGGACGCCAGCCACACCTACGGCTTCCACCGCCTCGAGGCGATCGGCGCGCTCGCGAACGCGGTGATGCTGATCGGCGCCTCGACCGCCATCCTCGTCGAGAGCGTTGGCCGGCTCCTGTCGCCGTCGGCTGTCGACGCGCCCGCGGTCCTCGCCGTCGCGGCCGTCGGCCTGGTCGCGAACACCACGTCGGCGCTCGCGGTCCACGGTGCGGAGCGCCACACCGAGGCGACCCGCGTCCTCGTTCTCCACCTCGGCGGCGATGCCGCTGGCGCCCTGGCGGTCATGGCGTCGGCGCTCATCATCATGGCCGGAGGGTCGCCCGCAGCCGATCCCGCGGCCAGCCTTGTCATCGCGGTCCTGCTCGCGCTGGCCGGCCTGCGCCTGCTCGCGCGGATCGTCCACCTGCTGGCGGAGGGCGTGCCGAGCGACGTCTCGGTCGATGCCGCCAGCGCCGCCCTCCACGCGATCCCCGGCGTCCGCGGCGTCCATGACCTCCACGTCTGGGCGATCGCCGAGGACCTGCCGGTGGTCACCGCGCACCTCGAGACGTCGCTCGGCGCCGACATGCGGCGGACCCTGCTCGCCGCGACCGAGGCGCTGCGCCGGATCGGCGTGGGCCACGCGACGCTCCAGCTCGAGTCCGCCCCGTGCGGCCAGGGCAGGCCGGCGCCGGCGGCCAGCGAAGCCCCGGGCCCCGGATCCGGCTCGTAGCGCACCGCCCACGCGGTGCCAAGGAGATCAAGACGGCCATGAAGAAGATCCTCTGGGCGACCGACTTCTCGACCCATGCCCGTGACGCGGGCCGACAGGCGCTCGAGTGCGCCGCATGCAGCGAGGGCCCGATCGACGTGCTCACGGTCGTGGCGCCCGACGAGCTCGAGGCCCCCGCACTCGACGTGCCCGACCCGTTCATCCCCGAGGACGCCGTTCACGAGGCCGAGCGGCAGCTCGAGGACGAGAACGCCGAGGGCATCCGGGCCGAGCTTGCGGCCGAGGCCTCGTTCCTCACCGACGCCGGTGTCGGCGTCTCGCTCCACGTCCGGGCAGGCGTCCCGGCCGACGAGATCGTCCGAGCGGCCGCCGAGCTCGGCACCACCCTCATCGTCATGGGCTCGCACGGCAGGCGGAGCATCGAGGAGCTGCTGCTCGGGAGCACGGTCGAGGGCGTCACGAAGCACGCCCGGTGCCCGGTCCTCGTGGTCCGCTGAGATGACGGCCGACGGAGCGGCCGGGGCGGTGGGCAGCGTCCCCGGACCGGTCGCCTCGACGGCGCAGCAGGCCGCACCCAGTCGGCTCGAGCTGTTCCGGGTTTTCTTCGGGATCGGCCTGACCTCGTTCGGCATGGCGATCCTCCAGAACATCCGCTCGATCCCGGTCAAGCGCGGCTGGCTGAGCCGCGCCGAGATCGACGAGGGCCTCGGGCTCGTCCAGCTCTACCCGGGCGCGGTGATGGTCGACCTCGTCGCCTACATCGGGTACCGGACCGCCCGGGTCTCCGGCGCGGTGGCAGCCGCCGCGGG
Organism: Chloroflexota bacterium; assembly: GCA_021812735.1. Next base: position 5,487 of record JAKAMV010000170.1, read on the forward strand.
CTTCGTGGCGCCATCGCTCGCGCTGATGCTGGCCCTCTCGTGGCTGTACGAGACGTTCGGCGCCGTGCCGGGCGTGGAGCGCCTGGTCGTCGGACTCGACGCCCTCGTGGTGGGGGTGGTGGCCAGTGTGGCCGTCGACTTCGCGCGCCAGCACTCGAGCGGTCGCGTCGCGGCGCTGCTCGGGCTGGCGGCCTTTGCGGTCGGGGTGGCCGGGGCGAACCTGCTCTGGGCGGTCCTCGCGGGCCTGGCGGTGGGCGCGCTGCTCCTCCGGTCCGACCCGGTCGGGAGCATGAGCGTGGCGGACGATCCGTCCTTCGATCGGCTGCGGTTCGGGCGGTCCCTCGTGCCCGGGCTCGTGGTCGCCGCCGGCGTGGCGGTCGCGGCGCTCGGCTCGGGCGTGATGTCCTCCCTCGCGCTCGACATGGCCAAGATCGGCGCGATCGCCTTCGGCAACGGCTCCACGATCCTGCCGATCCTCCAGCAGGACGTCGTCGACAGCCGGCACTGGCTGAGCCTGCCCCTGTTCGGCGTGGCGATCGGCTTCGGACAGGTCACGCCGGGTCCGTTCCTCATCACCGCCGCCTTCGTCGGCTACCACGTCGCCGGGCCCTGGGGCGGGGTCCTGGCGACCGTCGCGATCTTCGCGCCGAGCGTCGCGATGACCACGGTGGCCGCCGAGATCTACCCGTACCTGCGCCGCCACGCCTGGGTGAAGGGCGCGATCGCCGGGGTCATGGCGGTGTTCGTCGGCCTGCTCGCCACCGTGGTGCTCTCGCTCGGCCGCCAGGTGCTTCCCGACCCCGCCGCGCTCGTGCTCGCGGCCGCGGCGTTCGTCACCGTGCGCGTCTTCAAGGCCAACCTAATCGCGGTCTTCGGCGCGGGGCTCGCCGCCTGGGCCGCGTACCTGCTGCTCGCTGGAGTGCGATGAGCGCCCGACATTCAGCGCAGCCCGCCCGCCCCGGCTCCCCCACCCGCCTCGAGGAGGCATCGCATGACTGAGACCACCGCCGCGCCCGAGGACAAGTTCCTCAAGCCCTGGCACGGCATCCCGCGCGCGGACATCCCCTGGCACCCGACCGTGGACCCCGACGTGTGCATCGGCTGCGGGACGTGCGTGGTGAGCTGCTCGCGGGTCGTCTACCGCTTCGACTTCGAGCACAAGAAGGCGGTCGTCGCCGACCCCCTGCACTGCATGGTCGGCTGCCGGACCTGCGCGAGCACGTGCCCGGCCAACGCGATCAGCTTCCCCGACCGCGACCTCGTCCTCGCCCTCGAGGAGCGACCGGAGGTCCGGCACGCCATCGAGGACGAGCTCCTCGCGCGGCGCGGGCAGCTCAGTCTCGCCGACGTGCTGCCCCACCCGGACCGGCTGGTCCAGCTCCGGATCACCGAGATCCAGGATGTCGGCGAGGGCACGCGCCTGTTCCGGCTCGTGCCGCACCGGCCCGAGGACTGCATGTGCGAGTTCACGCCCGGCCAGTACCTGGAGGTCTGGGTTCCCAGCACGGACTGGATGTCGCGCGCCTACTCGATCGGCAACGCCCCCAAGCCCGAGGGCGAGGTCGAGCTCCAAATTCGCCGTCTCGAGGGCGGGCGCCTGTCGGGGTGGGCCTTCGGCGAGGCCAAGGTCGGCGACGTGGTCACGGCCCGAGGGCCGCTGGGCGCGTTCACGATGCGCTCGGCCCCCGACCGGCCGCTCGTCTTCGTCGCGCGCGGTACCGGGTTCGCGCCCCTCAAGGCGCTCATCGAACAGCAGCTGGCCATGTTCCCCAAGCGCGAGATGCACCTCTTCTGGGGCGCCACGGCCTCGGCCGACTTCTACGACCTCGACGCGATCGCCGACTGGCTGCGGACCGACCCGAACCTTCGGGTCACCCTGGTGGCCCGCTCGCTCGATGCCGGCGCCGTCCTCCCCGACGGCGCTGAGGTCCGCGTCGGACGTGTCTCGGACGCCGTCGCCGCGTCCGGTCTCGACCTGTCCGGCTTCGACGCCTACGTGGCGGGGCCACGGGTCACCGTCCGCGACAGCGTCAGCGCCCTCGAGGGGCGCGGGGTGGCGACTGATCGCATCTTCGCCGACTCGTACGGCGTGTGAGGAGCATCCCATGAGCGCCACATCCACCCAGCGCGACGCCGCCGCAGCCCACGACGACGATCGCCTCCCGGCCGCGGCAGACGGCATCGCCCGCCGCCTGGACGTCCGCGGCCTGGCATGTCCGATGCCGATCGTGAACACGACGCAGGCCATGGCCCAGCTCGCGAGCGGCCAGCTGCTCGAGGTGATCGCCTCGAGCCCCAAGTCCGTCTCGGAGTACCAGTCCTGGTCGAAGCTGACCGGGAACCCACTCGTCGAGTCGAGCGTGGACGGCGGCGTCTACCGCTTCGTCCTGCGCAAGAGGTGACCACCGCAGCCGGGCGCGCCAACCAGGCAGCGCGCCACCGAGGACCCCACACGTGAACCGCTCGTTGCACACCGCCGGGGCACTGCCCCGCTTCCGCGTGAGCGTGACCCGGACCGGCGCCGAGACCGCCCGCGCCGAGGCGCACGGCCAGGCGATCGAGCTGGCCATCAGGGGCGGCGACCCGGCGCTCGGCTTCACGGCCCCCGAGACGCTGCTCGCGGCGTTCGGCGCCTGCGTCCTGTCGGGCATCACCCGCGGCGCGGCCGAGCGCGGCCTGCGGGTCGACGGCGCGGAGGTCGTGCTCGACGGCGTCAAGCGCGCGGACCCGCTCGGGATCGACCCGCTCGGCTACCGCGTGGTCATCCGCAGCCCGGAGCCCGAGGGGGCGCTGCTCGACCTGTACCGCCGGGCGACCACCGACGGGACCGCGACCAACGCGCTCCTCCGCGGCCTGGACCCGGCCGGCGTGCTGGTCGTGGAGCGGGGCGGCGGGCCGGACCCGGCCGAGCCCGACGACGAGCCCGCCCCGGGGCAGGCGATGCCGTGAGCGCGGCCGCGACGCCCGGGGCGGACCGGCGCCATCACGGGTTCTCGGCCCAGGCCCTGAGCGGTCAGCTCGCCAGCGTCAGCCCGGCGGCCCGGCAGTCCTCGGCGAACTTCGCCTGGCCGTCGGTGGTGGGGTCCCAGCGGCCCGGGAAGCAGACCATCCGTGCCAGCCCGGAGTCGAGCAGCGAGCCCAGGTAGTCCACGCGCTCCTGGCCCACGGGCTGCATCGCTTCGTCGCGGGTGTAGAGGGAGAACCGCAGCGTGGCCGGGTCGCGCCCGGCCGCCTCGCACTTGCCGCGCACCCCGGCGATGCGCTCCTTCACCTCGCCGGGACCCAGGAACACGAAGTTGAGCTCGTCGGCGAAGCGGACCGCGAGGCCCGCGGTCTTGTCGCGCCCGTTGCCACCCACGATGACCGGGATGTGGCGCTGGACCCCCTTGGGCACGTTGACCGCATCGGCCACGCGTGCGTACCTCCCCTCGTAGGTGGCGTGCCCGGGCCCGAGCATCCGGGTGATCACCTCGAGGTGGTCCGCGAACTGCGCCAGCCGCTCGCCCGTGGACGGGAAGCCGTACCCGTAGGCCAGCCACTCGTCTTCCTTCCAGCCGGCGCCGATCCCGAGCTCGAAGCGGCCGCCGGAGATGACGTCGATTGTGGATGCGAGCTTGGCCGTGAGACCCGGGTTGCGGAACCCGGTGCAGACCACCATGTGGCCCAGCCGAACCCGCCGCGTCGCCATCGCCAGCGCCGAGAGCATCGAGAACGACTCGAACGTGATCTCGTCGGTCGGCTCGGGCACGGTGTGGAAGTGGTCGAAGACGAACAGGCTCTCGAAGCCGAGCGACTCGGCGTGCTGCGCGAGATCGACGCTGCGCGCCCATGCCGCGGCCGGGTCCCAGCCGTCGTACTCGCCCTTCCAGCCCTGGGGCACCATCAGCCCGACGTGCATCGCGTCTCACCCCTGGTTGTGCGGAGGCCCACCAGCCATGAGGATCGCACGGATCGCCGGCGGCAGGCAGCGAATGGGCCCGGACCCGGCGACCCGCGGCGAACCGAGGGCCCGCGGATCGCCAGCGCTGCGGCGGCCCGGGCGGCCGGGCCGCGCGATCCCGCGACTCATCCTGCCGGCGCCGGTGCCGACGCCGCTGCCGCCGCCGAGCACCGCTCGACGACGGTGTGCACGTCGTCGAGCAGGTTGTCGGGGCCGATGAGCGCCGTGAGCCCGTAGGCGTCGAACTGGGCGCGCACCGAGGGCGAGAGGTCGCAGGCGAGGAGCTGCACGCCAGCGCGCCCCAGCTCGCCGTGGAGCTGGCGGATGGCGTCCGCGCCGGTGTAGTCCACGTCGAACACGGCGCCGGCCGCCAGGCACAGCCAGCGCAGCGGGGGGTCGGCGGTCTCGAACAGGTCGAACGCCTCCTCGCTGAACAGCGACGCGTTGGCGTAGTAGAGCGTGGCCCCGAACCGGTACACGATCAGGCCCGGCGCGGCCTGGACCGGCGCGCTCGTCGGGGCGTAGCGGACGTGCCCCTCGGGCGTGAGCGTGAGGATCGCGTCGTACGGGCGGTACGAGTGGTAGAGGTGCTCCACCACCGACAGGGCCATCGCCAGGAAGATGCCCTGCTCCACCCCCACCACCACGACCGTGGTCGCGGTCAGCAGGGCCACGGCCAGCTCGCCGGGCCGCAGCCGGGCGATGGTGGCCAGGTGCCGGTAGTCGATCAGCCGCACGCCGATCAGGAACACCACCGCCGACAGCACCGCGTTGGGCATCGACGCGAGGGGGCCGGTGAGGAACAGCAGCACGGCCACGACGATCACGCCCGCCGTCAGCTGCGCCACCTGGCTGCGGCCGCCCGCGCTGTCCACCATCTCGGTCTTGGTCGGGCTGCCGTTCACCACGAAGGTGCCCGAGACGGCCGCCCCCACATTGGCGAGCGCGAGGCCCACCAGGTCCACGTTCTCGTCGAAGGAGTCGTCGTAGCGGGCGGCGTACGCGCGCGAGGTGGCCGCGCTCTGGGCGAGGATCACCGCGAACATCGAGATCGCGGTGGGCAGCAGCGCCGAGATGCGATCGGGCGTGAGCACGTCCGCGGGCAGGCCGATCGACGGCAGGCCGGCCGGCACCGGGCCTAGCAGCGCCACGCCGCGCGAGCCGAGGTCCAGCACCGCGCTCGCGACGATCGCGCCGGCCACGGCGATCAGCGCGCCCGGGATCCGCCCGCTGACGCGGCCCAGCCCGACCACCACCACCAGGACCGCGACAGTCACCGCGAGGGTGGGGACGCTCGTGTGGCCGGCGGCGATCTCGGACAGGGCGTGGGCGAGCTTGTCCAGCGTGCCCCCGGATCCCTTGGCTACCCCGAACATGCCGGCGATCTCGTCCAGGGCCACCTGCACGCCCACCCCGGTCAGGAACCCCACCAGAACGCTGCGCGAGAGGAAGTTGGCGATGAACCCGAGGCGCAGCAGCCGCGCGGCGAGCAGCAGGGCCGCGCACATCAGCGCGGCCAGCGAGGCCAGCTCCACGTACTGGGTCGAGCCGGCCGCGGCCATGCCCCCAATACCGATGGCGAGGATCGCCGCGGTCGCGGAGTCGGCGCCCACCACCAGGTGCCGCGACGAGCCGAAGATCGCGAACGCCAGCACCGGCAGCAGCAGCGTGTACAGGCCGGTCACCACGGGGGTGCCCGCGATCTTGGTGTAGCCCATGACCTCGGGGATGGCGAGCGCGGCCAGCGTGGCGCCGGCGACGATCTCGCGCGGCAGCAGGGCCCGGTCGAGGGGCAGCAGCCCGCCGAGGATGGGCCTCGGGTGCCGGCGCGTTGGCCGTGCCGGCGTGCGGGCGTGCGTGGCGGCGGTGGTACCCACGGTCCCTCCCCGGGTGCGGCGGCGGGCGATGCGAGCGACGAGCCCGCCGCGGCTGGAGTATACGAACCCGGCTCGCACCCACGGATCCGGGGGGCGCGCCGGGTTCGCCGCGATGGCGGACAATCGCGGCGCAGGAGGTGGCCGGTGGTCGGGACGGGACGGGACGGGACGGAGGCCGGGGGGAGGCGCAGGCGCGCCGGCGAAGCTCGTGCGGCGGCTGCCGACGACCGCCTGCCGGCGGAGGCTCGCGAGGCCGCCGGCCGCGCGGCGAGGGAGGCCGTCCCGCGCAGCGCCCATGCGGCGTGGTCGCCCGATCCCGATCGCCCGGACCCGGTGGCGGCCGTCGTCCGGGCGGAGCAGGGCCGCGACCCGTCGCTGCTGGCCCTCCGCCACGGCCGCATGGCCGCGTCGCCGTTCGCGTTCTTCCGGGGCGCCGCCGCCGTCATGGCGGCCGACCTCGCCGCCGCCCCCGTCACCGGCATCCGCGTGCAGCTCGGGGGCGACGCGCACCTGCTCAACTTCGGCGCCTACGCCGCGCCGGACCGCCGACTCGTGTTCGACCTCGACGACTTCGACGAGACGCACCCGGGGCCGTGGGAGTGGGACCTCAAGCGTCTGGCGGCGAGCCTCGTCGTGGCTGGGCGCGACCGGCGGCTGCGGGCCGCGGAGACCCGCTCGCTGGCGATGGCGGCGGTCGGCGGCTACCGGGCCAAGATGCGCGAGCTCGCCGCGCTCTCGGACCTCGACACGTGGTACGCGCGGATCGACGTCGCCGCCCTGGTGCGGAAGGCGCCCAGCGGCGCCGAGCGGGACGAGGTCCGGGGCGTGCTAGCCGCGGCGGCGACCCGCGACAACGTGCACTCGTTCGCCCGCCTGACCGCCCTCGTGGACGGGCGCCGCCAGTTCGTGGACCGGCCGCCGACGCTGGAGCGGCTGCCGGACGGCGCGGCCCGCGAGCGCGTTGTCGGCATTCTGCGGCGCTACCCGGCCTCGCTCGCCGACGACCGGCAGGAGCTCCTGTCGCGCTACCAGCTGGTGGACGTCGCCCGCAAGACCGTCGGCATCGGCAGCGTGGGCCTGGCCTCCTTCGTGGCGCTGTATCTCGGCCGCGACGACGACGACCCGCTGGTGCTCCAGGTCAAGGAGGCGCGCCCGTCGGCGTTGGCCACGCACCTCGCGGCCGTCCCCGCGGCCGACGAGGGCCATCGCGTGGTGGCGGGCCAGCGCCTCATGCAGGCCGCCAGCGACACGTTCCTGGGCTGGGCGCGGGGACCCCACGGCAGCTCGTGCTACGTCCGGCAGCTGGCGGACATGAAGTGGTCGCTCGACCTCGCGGGCACCCCGCCCAAGGGCCTCGCGCTGTTCGCCCGACTGTGCGGCCAGGCGCTGGCTCGCGCCCACGCCCGCTCCGGGGACCGCCTCGCCATCGCCGGCTACCTCGGGTCTGGCGACGCGTTCGACCGCGCTCTCGCCGCCTTCGCGGAGGCCTACGCCGACCGCAACGCCCTCGACTACCATGCGTTCCAGGCCGCTGTCGCGGACGGTCGCCTGCCGGCCGTCCCCGGCTGAGGCCGCGCCTCCCGCACGGCCGTCGCCCCGGCCGGCCCGCCCGGAGCGGCGATCCCCCCGGCCCGCCCGCGCGGCGCTCGCGCCCCCCACCGACGGGGCCTCACGTCGCCCTCGCCGCGGTGCGATCATGCCGCAGGGAGGGCGGCCGCGCTCGAGGGTCGGTTGGCTGGGCCTCCCGTTGGCTTGCTCCCTGCGTCGCCACGCGACCCGGCGCAGGCGTTCGGGGCGGTCGCGATCGCGAGGTTGGCTCGTCGGGCATGTGCGCAGCGGACCGGCGAACGCGGACGCGCAGGACGGTGCCGCGAGACCCAGCACCGGCCGGGTTCCCCGACGCCCCGCGGGCCGGCTCGGCCGACCTGAGCGAGGTGCCGTTCCGGGGCGTTCTCGACGGCATGCTCGAGGGCGTGGCCCTGCTCGATTCCGAGTTCCGCTTCCGCTATCTGAACGACGCGGCAGCACGCAACCTGGGCGCCACGCGCGAGGCCCTGTTCGGATCGTCGATCTTCGCCCACTGCCCCTGGCTACGCGGCACACCTCTCCACGAGCGCTTCATGGCGTGCGCCACGAACGGGCGGGCCGACCGGTTTGACGCGCCGTTCCCGACGATCGGCGGCTCGATCCGGTGGTTCGAGTTCAGCG
>JAKAMV010000171.1 GCA_021812735.1 Chloroflexota bacterium
TCGGAGCCGCACGCCGCCGCGAATCAGGAGGCCCGCCGGGTGGGGCGGGCCTCGGCTGACCGGACGAGATTGGCGCTAGTGCGAGAGCAGCGGCGTCATCGCGTGCACGTTGGCGCCGTCTGCTGCGTAGCCCAGGTACGGCATGCCCCAGACCTGCTCGATGGTCCGCAGCAGCGAGTAGTGGTTGTACGGCGTGTTGTCGGTGATCGGGCCTGCCCCGTTGCGCGCGATCACGATGGCCGGCACCTTGCCGCCGCCGAACGGGCCGCTCCAGGGGTGGGAGCCGTTGTCGGTCAGGACGTAGCCCGCCGGAAGGGCGGGCGCGATGCCATAGCCCGGCGAGTCGCAGCACCCCGAGACGTCGGCCCACAGGTCAGTGCCGGTCGCCGCGCCGTCGAAGTCGGCCTCGTCGGCGAGGACGAAGATGACGCTGTTGCCAGTCCACGCGCGCGAGGACGTGATGGTGTGCACGGCGTTCTGGACGAACGCGTCGGCCTTCTGCTTGAGCGACGCGTCGTGCGGGTCGTCCACGCTGTTGCCGTAGGGGCACGGGGTCTCGGGATGGCCGGCGATGGTCGCGGACACGCCGCCGTGCATGTCGTTGCACTGGTCTGGGCTGATCCAGACGAAGTCGGGCGCGTGCGGGCTGGCGAGGTCCGAGGAAAGGTCCGTGTACGGCTTGATCTTCGCGAGGCGTGCGGCCGACGAGGCGATGTCGTCCATGTGGACGAACGGGTTGTGCTTGCTCGAGTAGAGGGCCACGCCACCGGGCGCCGTGGCGCCGGTGTAGCCCGGCGACGGCATCGCCTCCATATAGGCGCCCCAGGTGCGTCCGCTGGATTCCAGCTGGTCCACCAGGTTCGGCCACGCGAAGTGGTTGGCCGGGTTGTCGTTCATCTGGTTGATGTCGAGCTGACCGGTGATGGCGGCGACGTAGTTGGGCTGGCTCGGGTGCGTGACGCCGTAGTAGTTGGTCGCCTGCGCGTTCGACGCCGCCAGCGAGGTGAGGTACGGCGCGTTCGGGTCGCCGATCACGGTGTTCTGGCTGTGGTTCTCGAGCATGATCACGAAGATCCGCTTGACGGCCGCGTTCTCGCCCGAGATCGGGCTGTGCGCGATGACGGTGGTCGCCGGGGCGAGCGCCGCGAGCGCGAGGACGGCGGACGCGCCGAGGCGGGCGAGCGTGGGAGTGGGACGCACGAGGTCTCCTTGCGCTGCGTGGATGACCGGGAGCCCGCATTGTCCAACTGGGCCGCGGGCGCCGGAACGGCTGACGCGTTGCAGCCGCATATCAATTGTCCTGCAAGTCAGCCCGCAGGCAGGCGCTCCCCGGCCTCGATCCGCACCGGCAGCCTGTTCTCGGCCGGGGTCAGCGGGCACGAGTAGTCCGGCGAGTAGGCGCACGACGGGTGATAGGCGAGGTTGAAGTCGAGCGTGAAGGTCCCGTCCAGCTCGGGCTCGAGGTCGAGGTAGCGACCCGCGCCGTAGGTCTCGGTGCCGCTGGTGGCGTCGAGGAACGGGACGAACAGCGACCCGTTGCCGAGGTCGTACGCGACGAGCGACAGGGGCTGGCCGCGCAGCTCGAAGCGGAACGTGCCGGCCCGCCATGCGCGGCGCATCTCATCGGTCGAGGTGGGCATGAGGAACGCCTCCGACTCGCCGCCCTCGTGCGGGCTGAGCCCGAGCCCCTCGAGCCGGTAGGCGGGGTCGACCGGGTAGTAGGCGAGCCCGGTGAACGTGTCGCGCTCATCGTTGGGGATGGGGCTGTAGGGCGAGGCGCGGAAGTCCTGGTCCTTCGCGGCGCGCCCGGTCTCGACAGCGCGGACGAATTCGGTGCCGGGATCGATGTCGGGCATTGCGTTCCTCCGAGCGGCAGAGGCGCGGGGCGAGGGCGCAGCCAGAGCGTAGTCGAGCCCGAGAGGTCACGTCGAGGCCGCCGTCGCCCGCCGGGCCAGCGAGTCCCGTGTTCCTGCATCGCCTCCGCGCGCCCTGTGTACGGGTGCGCAACCGCGCTGGCGCCGGCCTCACCGAAACGGGACCGAAACGGGCCGCGTGCGCGTTTGACAGGGCCAGCCAGATGCCGCGCGGGGGCACAATCCTGTGAGCTTCCACATCTGCGCTGTCATCGTCCCCAAAGAATCCGGCCCGAGACTGGCGCTTGTGAACCCGACTATCCCCGCTCGAGTCCAGACCCGCAACCGCGCGGACCGCCGCCTCCAGTCGATGACGCTCGGCGCCGCCGTGCTGGGCATCGCGGCCGTCGGCGTCTTCGGCTATGCCGCTGCGCTCACGTACACCGGCAAGACCAATACGGTCAGCGCCGCCGGCGTCCAGTCGTTCGGCGGCGACCAGCAGCCGCAGCAGCCGATCAGCGGCGTCGCCGGCCAGGCCCGGCAGGACGACCAGGGCAACATCCTCAACCCCTTCTTCGGCATCCAGCAGGTCACCCCGCCCACGACCTCCGGTCACCGCCAGTCCCACGTGAGCAGCGGCGGCTCCTGACGCCCGTGGCGCGGCGCCCGACCCGCCGCGTGCAAAGCAGCGCCGCCCAGGAGTCAGCCCAACCCCATGTTCAACCAGTTCCTCTGGTTCGTTGCCCGAGGCTCGGGGATCGTGTCCCTGCTCATGGTCACGGCCTCCGTGTGCTTCGGCCTCCTGACCGTCGCGCGATTCTGGCACGAGACCTGGCCACGGTTCTTCAACCTCGAGATGCACCGCCGCATCTCGCTGCTCGCCATCGTGTTCAACGTGGTCCACATCACGAGCGCGGTCCTCGACCCGTTCGTCAAGCTCGGGTGGTCCGCGGCGTTCGTGCCCCTCGTGTCGGCGTACCGTCCGGTGCCCGTCGCGCTGGGCGTGATCTCGATGTACCTGTTCATCGCGCTGGTGATCACGGGCCTGCTCCGCGCGCACATGCCGCAGGGCCTGTGGCGCGCGATCCACTGGAGCAGCTACGCCATGTGGCCCCTCGCGCTCGCCCACAGCTTCCTCTCGGGCAGCGACGCCGGCTCGCTCTGGATGCTCGCGATCGGGGGCGTCAGCCTCGGCGCCGTGGGCGCCTGCCTGCTCTTCCGGATCTCGGTCTGGGATGCGGGTCGCGGGCGGCTGGAGGACGCGGTCCTCACCTCGTCGTGGGAGGACGCCACCAGGCGGACGAAGAGCCGATGACGGCCCGCCTGCTCTCGGGGCCGTCGACGGCTGCCGGGGCGGAGTCGCTCGCCGATCACCGGGCCCGGCTCGGCGATCTGCCGGGCCGAACGGATCGCGCCCACCTCATCCCGATGATCGACGCCGCCGGGCTGCTGGGCCGCGGCGGCGCGGGCTTCCCCGTCGGGCGCAAGTGGGCCTCGGTCGCGGGCCGGGCGAAAGGCGATGCCGTGGTGCTCGCGAACGGCGCCGAGGGCGAGCCGCTCGCCCACAAGGACCGGGTGCTGATGGCGTCACGCCCCCACCTCGTGCTCGACGGGCTGGAGCTGGCGGCCGAGGCCGTTGGTGCGAGGCGGGCGGTCCTGTACGTGGGTTCCGAGCACGTCGAGGCGCGGATCGCGCTCGAGCGGGCGCTGGCCGAGCGGGCGGCGAGCCAGACCTCGCCCCTGCCGAGGGTCCCGACCATGCTCGTCACCCCGCCGGTGTCGTACATCGCGGGGGAGGAGTCGGCCGCCGTCCACTTCGTCAACATCGGCGACCCGAGGCCCACCACCGTCCCGCCCCGCCCGTACGAGAAGGGCGTCGGCGGGAGGCCCACGCTGGTCCAGAACGTCGAGAGCCTGGCCCACGTCGCCCTGATCGCCCGCTATGGCGATGCCTGGTACCGCGAGGCGGGCCGCGCCGAGACGTGCGGCACCGCGCTCGTGACCGTGACCGGCGGGGCGCGGCCCGGCGTGCTCGAGATCGAACTCGGCACCACCGTCGGCGAGCTGGCCGAGTGGGCCGGGGTGAGCGCCTCGGTTGGCAGTCCGGTGCTGCTGGGGGGCTATTTCGGCACGATCATCTCCGGTGCCGAGACCTGGCGGCAGCCGCTGGACCCGGTCGTCCTGCGCCGTGCGGGCGCCGCCTTCGGCGCCGGGGTCGTGGCGTTCCTCGGCGACGAGGCGTGCGGCGTGACCACGACCGCGCGGATCGTGGACTACATGGCCGGCTCCAGCGCCGCCCAGTGCGGCCCCTGCGTGTTCGGCCTGCGCGCGATCGCCGACGCCTCGGCTCGGATCGCCACCGGCCAGCCTCGCCAGGACGACCTCTCGCGGCTGCGGGGCTGGAGCCAGTCGATCACCGGGCGCGGCGCGTGTCGGATGCCCGACGGCGCCACGGCGCTGCTCGCGAGCTCGCTGCGCGTGTACGACGCCGACTGGACGTCGCACCAGCACCACCGCCGCTGCGCGATGCGCCGCGGGGCGAGGGTCGGGGTGTGAGCGGCCGTCGGGTGCTCGACTCCGGGTACCGCATCGAGATCGACCGCATCGCCTGCGACGCGTACGGGACGTGCGCGGAGCTCCTGCCCGAGGGCATCGACCTCGACGAGTGGGGCTACCCGGTCATCGCGCCCGGCAACGTGCCGACCCACCTGCTCGACATCGCGAAGCGGGCCGTGGACAGCTGCCCGGTGCTCGCGCTCCGTCTGGTCAAGGTCGCCGTCGTGAAGGGCGTCGAGCCGGGCCCGCCCCCGCCGGTGCTCGCCGCGCGCCGACCCGAGACCCGCCCCGACCGGATGGAGGGCACGCCGCCCTGGCCGCCGCGACCCGCGAACCGGCCCTCGAAGCGGGGTCCGGAGCAGCGCCGCCGCTGAGCCGTCGCCTGGGCCGAACGCGGGTCTGACCGGGGAGCGCCGCGATGGCCCCGCCGTCAGCCCGCCGGGAGGATGTTGTGATTGCGGCGGAACACGTTGTCGGGGTCCCAGACGGCCTTCGCCGCGGCCAGCCGTCGATAGGTTCGCGCCGGGTACGCCTCGCGGATCCGGGCCTCGCCCTCGTCCTCGAGGTAGTTGACGTAGGCGCCGATGGACCGGCAGCGCAGACTGTCGAGGAACGCGTCGGCCCAGGCCTTGCAGGGGCCCAGCGCATCGGCTGAGGCCGCCGTGACCTGCGCCGACACGTGCACGGGCGCGGCGCGGTGCGCGTAGGCGGTCGAGCCGGCGGATCGATCGCCGATCGCTCCCCCGAGGATTCGGACCTGGACCAGCGGCCGGGCCCCCGGCGCCGTCTCGGACGCGTAGCGGAGCGCATCGACAACCGTGTCGTCGAGCACCTCGAGGAACATCGAGCGGGTGACCGAGGCCGACGGCGTCCCAGCTCCCGCGGTGAGCCGGTAGATCGCGGGGAAGGCCATCGGTCCGAGGGTGTCGGCGACCGGCCTCGCCAGCGCCTTGAATGGCGCCCACGCCGCCTCGCCCGCCGCGGCATCGCCGTTGTACACGCCGGCGACGACCACGACGGGCCGCCCGATCGCGTCCGGGGGGACGAACGGTGCGCGCGGCGCGGGCATGAGGCTGACGATGACCCCCAGCTCGCGCGGCGCGGCGCCAGCCAGTGGCACGATCCCGCGGAGCACGTTCTGGTTCACCGGCAGCAACACGGCGCCGCCGTACGCCTCGCCCGCTTCGACCATGCTGAACTCGAGCGACGTCACCACGCCGAAGTTGCCGCCGCCACCCCGGATCGCCCAGAAGAGTTCTGGCTCCGACTCGGCTGAGGCGGTCACGAGCCGCCCGTCCGCGGTCACGAGGTCGGCCGAGACGAGGTGGTCCACCGTGAGGCCGTGCTGGCGCGAGAGGTAGCCGAGGCCGCCCCCGAGCGTGATCCCGGCGACCCCGACGCTGCCGCTGTCGCCGAGCGGCACGGTCAGCCCGTGCTCGTGCGCGGCGGCGATCACGTCCCGGGCGAGCAGACCGGCGCCTGCACGAAGCCGACGCGCGACGGGGTCGACCTCGAGCTCGCGGACACCGCGCATGTCGAGGACCAGCACGCCATCGCCGGTGCCGTGGCCGGCGGCGCTGTGCCCGCCCCCGCGCACGGCGATCTCGATGGCCTCGTCCCGGGCGAAGGCGATGGTCCGCGCGACGTCAGCGGCGCAGGCGGGCCGGACGACCAGCGCGGGCCGGCCGGGCCGAGCGAGCTGGACGACGGCCGCGGCGGCGCTGAAGTCGGGATGGTCGGGCGTGAGGACGACGCCGCGGATCGCCGATGCGAGACCGATGACGGCGGCCGGTCTCATCGGCTGGAGCGGGCGCGTTGCGGCATTGAGCGATTGTCGCCGCTCGGGTGGTGCCGCCGCAGGGTGGCGGCGCAGCGCGTGCTGGACTCCCCGCGCTCGATTCGCTCGTACCGCCGTCGTGCGGCGCTTGTCAAACGGGCGGCGCCGCGCCCGTGCCCGGCAGGCGGGCAGGTTCCGCTCGTACCGCCGCCAGCCGGCGATAAGAGTGGAGTTCAGCGTATGAGCGCCGTGTGGCGGCGAGACGAGCGGAACCGCTCGGGAGTGCGTCGCGCGCCCAGGGCCAGGATCGTCGCGCGCCAGGATCGTGGGAGGGCTCGAGGGGCCGCCGCGCGATCGACGCGCACTGCGGGGTCAACTGGACGCTCCCTGCCAGGCGCACACGGTCGAACACGCGCCGGTGCGGCCTCGGATGTCACAGCGGCGGCAGCACTTGCCGGTCCTCGGGGAGCGCCGCCCAGAGGTCGCCCCGCTCCGCGACGCGGTCCAGGATCGTGCGGATCGTCCAGCGGTCCGGCCGCAGGTCGGGGTCGTCCAGCTCGTCCCACGTGATCGGCGCGGAGACGGGGGCGCCTGGCGCCGGACGGACGGCATACGGCGCGACGAGCGTCTTGATCGGCTGGTTCTGCGTGTAGTCGAGGCGCGCCCTGCCGCCCCGATCGGCCTTCGACCACTCCCACGACACGAGGTCCGGCAGGATGCCCCCGACCGCGCGCGAGAGCTTCTCCACCCAGTCCGAGGTCTCCGTGTAGCCGTAGCGGCCGCGCTCCACGGGGATCCAGGCGTGGATGCCCCGGCCGCCGGTGACCTTGGGGTAGGCGCGCACGCCCAGGTGCTCGAGCGCGGTGCGGTAGAGGCGCGCCAGGGCGAGCGTCTGCTCCCAGGTCGTGTTCGTGCCGGGGTCGATGTCGATCAGCGCGTAGGTGGGCCGCCAGGGGTCCTCGCAGGTCGAGGTCCAGGCGTGGACCTCGAACGAGGCCGCGTTGCCAAGCCAGCACAGCGCGCCGACGCTCTCGGCCACGAGGTGGTCGTTGGGGTCGCGGTCCTCGCGCCGGCCCTCGAGGCTCTCGCGCCAGCGCACGAGCCAGGCGGGGGCGCTCGAGGGGATCTGCTTCTGCCAGAACCCTGGGTGGCCGGCGCCGTCGGGATAGCGGTGCAGGTTGAGGGGCCGCCCGGCCAGGTGGGGCAGCATGACCGGCGCGATCCGCGCGAAGTAGGCGATCAGCTCGCGCTTGGTGACGGGAGGCTCCTCCGCGTCGTCGCGGGGCGGGAAGAGGACCTTGTCCAGGTTGGTGAGCGTCAACTCTCGCCCGCCGACGCGCCAGGTGCCCTGCTTGGGGAGGGCGGCCAGCGCGGCCAGCTCGTCATCGGTCGCGCGCTGTGGTGCGGCGGGAGTGGCACTCGATTTCGACGAAGCCGACGAGGCCGACGTAGCCGACGAGGCCGAAGCCGACGTAGCCGAAGCCGACGGTGCCGACGGCGTTGCGACCGGGTCGGCCTTCGCGTCCGTCGTGTCGGCCGGCCTGTCCGCCTCTCGGATCACGGCCTTCGGGTCGCGGTCGTCGAGGACCGCCTTGAACGCGGCCTGGCGCACGTTGCCGTCGCGCGTCCAGCCCGCCATCTCGGCTCTGATGACCAGCTCCGGCCGGGCCCAGCGCACCCCGGCGAGGTCCTTGCCCCATCGGCTTCGCGCCCCGGCGGGTGGCGGCGGGTCGAACGGGGGCGTATCGGCCTGGAGGGCGCCAAGGCGTTCGAGCAGCTCGCGACGGGCCTGGCCGTGGAACCCCGAGCCCACCGCTCCGGAGAACCGCAGCCGATCGCCCTCGTACACCCCGACGACCAGCGCGCCCAGCCCCTTCGACCCGCCGCTCTCGGGGGTCCAGCCGCCCACCACCAGGTCCTGGCTCGGCCGGCCCTTGCGCTTGACCCAGTCGCCGGTCCGTCGGCCCGGCTGGTAGCGCGAGCGCCGTCGCTTGGCCACCACGCCCTCGAGGCCGTTGCGCACCGCCGCCTCGAAGAACGCCGGGCCGTCGCCGATCACGTGGGTCGCGTACAGGACGCGCGGGTCCGGGCGGAGCCGGCTCGCGAGGAGCGACTTGCGGGCCTCGAGCGGGACGTCGAGCAGCGACCATCCGTCGAGGTGGAGCAGGTCGAACGCCACCAGCACCACCCCTCCCCTCGGGTCGTTCATCCGTTCCTGGAGCAGCGAGAAGTCGGGCCGGCCCGAGCCGTCGAGCGCCACCACCTCGCCGTCGACGAGCGCCTCGGACGCGTCGATCCAGTCCGACGACCCGCGCAGCCGCGGGAACCAGCCCCCGGCGTCCACCCCGTTGCGCGACCGCAGCTCGGTCCGGCCCGCCCGCACCAGCGCCTGCGTCCGGAAGCCGTCCCACTTCACCTCCACCAGCCAGTCCGGCCCGGGCGGCACGGCGATCGCCGGCATTGCCAGCATGGGGTCGACGAAGCGCGGCATCGGCGCCTCGACCGCAATGGCGAGGTCCGGGTCCACGCCGCCGACCGGCGGCGTGCCCGTCAGCTTCGGCGCCGCGCCGTCGCGGGTCTCGTCGTTCGTGCGGCCGGTCTTGACGCTGGCCGGATGGTCCTCGGCGTCCCAGCCCAGCGCCGCGTCAGCGTCGTGCTTGTGGAGCAGCAGCCACGGGTCGCCGGACTCCTCGTCTCCCGCCGAGCGCCGCGTCGCCGCGCCCGTCCGCACGATGGTCCAGCGGCCGCGCAGCTTCTCGCCGCGGAGGCGGAACTTGAGCTCGCCCGCCGAGAGCGAGGCCGCGGGGTCGGCGGTCTCGCGCTCGGGCTCCCACGTGCCCCAGTCCCACACGATCACGTCGCCGCCGCCGTACTCCCGCTTGGGGATGGTGCCCTCGAAGTCGTAGTAGCTGAGCGGGTGGTCCTCGACGTGGACCGCCATCCGCCGCGCGGAGGGGTCGAGCGTGGGCCCCTTCGGCACAGCCCAAGAGACGAGGACGCCGTCGAGCTCGAGGCGCAGGTCGTAGTGGAGCCGCCGCGCGCGGTGGCGCTGGACGACGAATCGGCGGCGCAGCGCGAACGGGGCGACGGCAGGCTGGCTGTCCGGCGCAGCTGCCGGCCGCGCGGCCGGCGCGGGCTCTGGCGTGCGCGCGAAGTCGCGCTTGCGGCGGTACTCGTCGAGGGGCACGATGCGCGCCCGGTGCCGTCGGCGCTGCGCTGGCGCCCTGGCCCTGCGGCTAGGACGCGCGCTTGCGGCGGGCCTGGCGGTGCTCCGCTGCCTCGCCTTCGGCTTCGGCCTCCTCCCGCTTCGCCGTCTTCGCCGGTGTCGGCCTCGCGGCCTGCTTCGGCTCGGCCCCGCGCGTCGCCTTGGCCTCGGCCAGCGAGACCGGGGGCCTGCCCTTGCCGTCGCGCGAGTCCACCTGGGCCTTGACGCTTGCCTCCAGCAGCCGCATCAGGTCCACGAGGTTGCCCGACGGGGCCTCCTCCGCCTGCGGCGGCTCGACGATCTGCTGGCCCGCCACCTTGGCCTCGATCACTTGCATCAGCGCCTCGCGGTACTCGTCGCGGTAGCGGTCGGGCTCGAAGTCGGCGGTCATCGCATCGGCCAGCTGGTCGGCCATCGCGAGCTCCGCCGGCTTGAACTCGAACGTGTCCGTGCCCAGGTCGAGCTCCGCGGTGGTGCGGATCTCGTCGGGCCAGTGGAGCGTGGTGAGCATCATCGTGTCCTCGAACGGGTCGAGGACCGCCAGCGCCTCTCGCTCGCGGATGACCACCTTGCAGACCGCGGTCAACCCCTTGCCCTGGAGCACCTGGCGGAGGAGCGCGAACGCGCGCCTGCCCACCTTGTCGGGCTCTACGTAGTAGGCGGCCTTGGTGAAGCCGAGCGGCCCCACGCCCGCCTCGCGCGGCGTGAACTGCTCGATCTCGATCGTGTGCATCGTCTTGAGGGGGAGCTTCTCGAGGTCCTCGTCCGTGATCACCACGTACTTGCCCGAGGCGTACTCGTACCCCTTGACGGTGTCCGACCGCGCGATCGCCACGTCCTCGACCGGGCACCAGGTCTTCATCTGGATCCGCGACAGGTCCGTCGCGTGCAGCATGTGAAACCGGACGGCCGCCTCGGCGTCGGTGGCGGTGTAGAGCTTGACCGGGATGGTGATGAGGCCGAACGAGATGGCCCCTTTCCACATGGAACGCGCCACGGTGCCCTATTCCTCGATGCTCCCGGCGACAGGCTCCTCGGACCGCCGAGCCGGGAGCAGAGGCTACCACCGTGCGCAAGAAGCGCCTCCTGCGAGGCGTGGCGTGGGGCTCGCGCCCACGTGCCAGTTCACCTGGCGCCGGAGGGCACCGCCGTGGGCACGGACCCGCAATAGGCCCTGCGAGGGTTCATCGGGGCTCGCCCGACCCTGCGCCAGCTGCGCTGGTAACGCCGCCACTCGGCGACGTTTCCAGAGGGGCGGCGGCGAGCTGCGGCGCCCCCGGTGCAAGCTGCGGCGTTGCCCGCGCTCCGTGGCGTCAGGCCCCCGTATGGCCGGTCACCCGTCGAGGGGGCAGGGTCGGTGCGGGCTTGCCCGTGTCCGGTCGCGGCGCCGCCACACCCAGCCACTCCATCACGTTGCGGGCGAACCGGTCGAACGATGCCGCGGACACGCCCAGGTCGATCTTGCCGCCGAGGGCGGCACCGAACAGGAACGTGCCGGCGTCGAAGACGCGGCCGCCCGCGGGCGAGATGCGGACGGTCATGCCCGCGTTGAGCAGGCCGTGATCGCGGTACGGGGCCGTCCCTGTCGCGATCGTCACCGCTGTCGCCCGCCACCGACATGGGACCACCCGGAGGCGGGTTTCGCCAGCCTCATGGGACCACCCCCTCGCCACTCATGGGACCACCCCGGCAGGCCATGCGCCGGCTGTGGTACGCCGCGCCAGGGGTCCAAGGGACCGGAGGTGCGGGGTGGCGTTTCGGGAGGTGGCAGTGTCCGAGGTGCGGGAGGTCCTGCGGCTGGCGGTCCTGGGCCGCGGCCTGCGCGCGATCGCGAGACTCACGGGGATCGATCGCAAGACCGTGCGCCGCTATCTGGAGGCGGCGCGCGACGCGGGCTTCGACCCGGCAGCCGGGGTCGACACGCTCGACGACGCGCTCATCGGGGCGGTCTGCGAGCGCGTCCGCCCGGCGCGGCCCGGCGGCCACGGCCGGCCGTGGGCAGCGCTCGAGGAGCGCCGGGCGCAACTGCTGGCCTGGCTCGGGGACGGTCTGCGGCTCACCAGGATCGAGACCCTGCTCGCCCGCGAGGGGTGCGTCGTCCCGTACCGGACGCTCCACCGGTTCTGCGCCGACGAGCTCGGCCTCGGGCGCCGGGCGCCGACCGTCCGGGTCGCCGACGGCAAGCCCGGCGACGAGCTGCAGGTCGACTTCGGGCGCCTGGGACTCCTGCCCGACCCGGCCGTCGGCCGCCGGCGCGTCGTGCACGGCCTCGTGTTCACCGCGGCGTACAGCCGCCACACGTTCGTGTGGCTGACCTTCCGCCAGACCCTCGAGGCCGTCATCGAGGGGTTCGAGGAGGCCTGGGCCTTCTTCGGCGGCGTCTTCCGGGTCGTCATCCCCGACAACTGCAGCGCCATCGTGGCGGTGGCCGACCCGGTCGCGCCGCGCCTCACCGAGGGCTTCCGCGAGTACGCCCAGGCCCGCGGCTTCGTCGTCGACCCGGCCCGGGTCCGGCACCCGAGGGACAAGCCGCGGGTCGAGCGGACCGTTCCCTACGTCCGGGAATCGTTCTTCCGGGGCGAGGCGTTCGCCGGCCTCGCGGACGCCCAGGCGGGCGCGGTCCGCTGGTGCACGACGACGGCCGGCCTGCGCATCCACGGCACGACGCGCCGCCGCCCGGCCGAGGTGTTCGCGGCCGAGGAGCGCCCGCTCCTGCTGCCGGCTCCCGAGGCGCCGTACGCCGTCCCCGCGTACGGGACGGCCAAGGTCCACCGCGACCACCACATCGCCTTCGGGCGGGCGCTCTACTCGGTGCCGGGCGACCTCGTCGGCCAGGAGGTGGCCGTCCGGGCCGAGGCCGGGCTCGTGAAGGTCTTCTGGCGGGGCGCCCTCGTCAAGGTCCACCCGCGCCAGCGGGCCGGCGGGCGGGTGACGGACCCCGACGACCTGCCGCCCGAGCGGACCGCGTACGCCATGCGCGACCTCGACCGCCTGGTGACCCTCGCCCGGACCCACGGCCCGTCGGTCGGGCTGTATGCCGAGCGCCTCCTCGGGGGCCCGCTGCCCTGGACCCGGATGCGCCAGGTGTACCGGCTGCTCGGCTACGCGAGGCGGTACGGCGCCGAGCGGGTCGAGGCCGCCTGCGCCCGGGCCCTCGAGCCCGACGTGGTCGACGTCGGGCTGATCGGGCGGATGCTCGAGCGGGCGACCGAGGCCGGGCCGTCGGAGCGGCGCCCGGTGGCGCTCGTGCTGCCCCTGCGCTTCGCCCGCCCCGAGACCGCCTTCGCCCCGCGCGGGAAGGAGATGCCCCGATGACCGCCACCCCCGTCTCGCCCGAGCTGC
Organism: Chloroflexota bacterium; assembly: GCA_021812735.1. The sequence continues at coordinate 12,734 of JAKAMV010000171.1, forward strand.
GCGGCCTCCTGCGCCGGCTCAAGCTCGGGCCCGTCCTGGACACCCTGCCCGAGCGCCTGGTCCTCGCCCGGGGCCGGAGCATGCCCCACGCCGAGTTCCTCGAGCTCGTCCTCGCCGACGAGGTGGCGCGCCGGGACCGGACGTCGGCAGCGCGCCGGGCGGCGGTCGCCGGGCTCGATCCCTCGATGACGCTCGAGCGCTGGGACGAGAGCGCCGCCGTCAGCTTCGACCGGTCCCTGTGGGCCGAGCTCACGAGCCTGCGCTTCTGTGACGAGGCGGCCGACGTCATCGTCATGGGCCCGGTGGGGGTCGGCAAGACGCACCTCGCCTCGGCGCTCGGGCACATCGCCTGCCGCCGCCGGCGGAGCGTCCTCGTCGGGCGGACCGACCGGATCCTCAAGCGCCTCCGGGCAGCCCGCCTCGACGCCTCCTACGACGCCGAGCTGCGCCGCCTGCTGCGGGTCGACCTGCTCATCCTCGACGACTTCGCCCTCACCGCGCTCGACGCGACCGAGACCGCCGACGTCTACGAGCTCGTGGTCGAGCGCCACCGGCGGGCCTCGACGGTCGTGACCAGCAACCGCGACCCGTCCGAGTGGCTGGCCGCGATGGCGGACCCGCTGCTCGCCCAGAGCGCGATCGACCGGCTCGCCTCCGGCGCCCACGCCCTCGTCGTCGAGGGCGAGTCCTACCGCCGTCGAATGCGGCCCGGCCGCACCCAGCTCACCGAGCCGGCGCCTGCCGGTTGACCAATGCAGCGGAGGTCGCGATGATC
>JAKAMV010000172.1 GCA_021812735.1 Chloroflexota bacterium
CCCTCTTCCCTGCGCTGGGGCCCCGCTCCCCCGGGGCGCCGCGCTGCCCGCAGCGTACCACCGCGCTCATCTGCTGGGTCGCGACCGGAGTCCGGGCCCCGGACCGCTTCGTGCGACAATCCGTGCGATGGACGCCCGGCGTGGGGGCCGGCCCTCGCAGGTCCGCCCCCGACCCTCATCCGCAGGCACGACGCGCGGGCGGATTCGCCCAGCGGCACCGTCGCCCAACCGCCTCGGGCGTCACCGCGCGATCGACCGCCGGCCCGGCCTGCCGCTGGCGGTGAAGCTCGCCATGGGCGGCGGGGTCCTCGTTCTGGGATGGATCTGCCTGATGATCGGGCTCGGGCTCATCGGCCCAGCCGCGTCGTCGATGGCCAGCGCGCTGGGCGGCGTGGTGAACTCGCTCGCCCACATCGCAACAGCGCCGTCGGCGAGCGCCAACGGGCCCGCGAGCGACGCGCCGGTGATCGAGCCGCCGGATTCGCCCACGACCAACATCGCGAGCGTGGACCTGACCGTCCAGGTGCCGGTGGCCGTCGTGGGCCAGTCGGGCTACACGTGCCGACTCTACGTGGCGCTGGGGAACGCGCAGCCGGCAGTCGTCACGGAGGCACCGGTCGGCGGCACCGCGACCATGGTGCTGCCCAGCGTTGCGCTGACGGCGGGGACCAACACCTTCACGGCGACCGTGGTCGGCCCGAGCGGCGAGAGCGCCCCGTCGAAGCCGGTGACCATCACGCTCGACGTCTCGAAGCCCAAGATCACGATCACGTCGCCCAAGAACGGGGCGAGCGCCACCGGCACGAGCATCACGGTCAAGGGCAAGACGCAGGCCGCCTCGAACGTGCGGCTGCAGAACGACGCCAACGGGGCCACGGCGAACACGACCGCCGACGACACCGGTCTGTTCTCGGTCGGGATCGCGATCGCTGCCGGCTCCAACAACATCACCGTCGCCGTGACCGATCCGGCAGGCAACGGCAACACCGCCACGATCACCGTCACCAAGGGCACGGGCACGCTGCGGGTGACGCTGTCCGGCACGGTGTACCAGTTCGACAGCAAGAGGCTGCCGACCAACGTGACGTTCACCGCCGTGGTGGTCGGGGCCGACGGCAAGCGGGTGGCCGGCGCCACGGCGCTGTTCACGGTGAGCGTTCCCGGCCTGCAGGCGCTCATCTCGTCCCCTGTCACGACCGACCCGCGCGGCACCGCAACGTTCGCGACCGCCATCCCGAAGGGCGCGACGCCCGGGGCGGGCCTGGCCACGGTCCTGATCACGATGCCGTCCGGGACGCAGACGGCGACCGACCGGGCGGTGCTGACGGTCCGCTGACCCGCCATCCTGATCCTCGAAGCCGCCGACAACGGCCAGGCGTCGAACCCGCGTTCGGAGGCTGCGCCATCCCTATCGACAGACGCGCCCGGCGCAGCTACGATCCGTCCATGCCGCTCTGGCGCTGCCCGTACTGCGCGACACCCCAACCGGAGAGCGCCCGGTGCTGGCTGTGCGGCCGCTCAACCACCACGTGCGTCGCCTGCCGCCACTACCGGCGCGGCGTTGCCGGGGGTCTGGGCCTGTGCGGCAGGAATCCCCGCCGATTGGCGCTCCGGGGAACCGAGGTGCTGCCGTGCTGGGAGGCGGTGTCCTCGCCCGATGCCGCCGCGTCGCTCCGCGAGCCGACTGGCATCTCCCCGCGCGGACGCGACGAGCGCGCGCCGAGAACATTCGTTCCGGTCGATGAGCCCCGCACCGCGGCCGCGGAGGCCGTCCCCGCCGCCCGGCCGCGCTCGGCGGGCGGGGTCGCCGGCCAGGCTCGGTGGTCGCTGTGGGGGGACCCGGACGCCTGACCGTCCAGGTGACCCGATCAGGCGTGGCCCGAGGGCCGCGCCCTGTGGTCACGGGGTGCAGCTGAACGTCGTCGGGTCCCGGAGGGTGAGGCTCACGCTGGAGCCCGCAGCCACCTTCGCCCCCGGCGACGGATCCTGGACGCTCACGATCCACGAGTCCGGGATCGGAGACACGCCGCTCGGGTCACTCGACACCGTCCCGACGGTCAAGTTGTCGCCCTGGATCGAGGCGGTCGCCTGCGTCAGCGTCTGGCAGCGGTAGTCGCCGACATTCACGGGCGCGGCGGTGGGCGTCGGCGTGGGCGCGAGGGTGGGCGTGGGCGCCAGGGTCGGCGTCAGGGTGGGCGTGGGCTCGGGCGAGGACGTGGGCGCGGAGGACGGCGAGGACGTGGGCTCGGGACCGAGCGAGATCGTGTAGTTGACCAGGCCGCCCGGAGCCAGCTGCACGCCCGGGGAGGGGTCCTGGCTGATGATCTGGCCGGCCGGCACCGTCGGGTCGTACGCCTCCGCGCTGGTGCCCAGCTTGAGGCCGAGCGCGGCGAGCGCATTGGCGGCGTCGCCCAGCGCCAGGTTCCGGAGGTCTGGCACCGCGACCGCCGACGGGCTGATGGCAACGGTGAGCTTGATCACGGTGCCGGCAGGGACCGATGTTCCGGGCTTCGGGTCCTGTGCCAGGACCGTGTCGGCAGCCACGCTGGTGCTCTGCTCCGTCGCCGAGCGGACCGTTGCGAGGCCGAGCGCGGACGCCTGCGAGGCGGCGTCGGAGTAGAGCGCGTTGACGAGGTTCGGGACGGTCACCGTCGGCCCGGAGGCACTCGCGCTCGGCGACGCTGTGGGGCTGGCGCCGCCGCCCGAGATCAGCTTGAACAGCAGGACGGCGACGACGATCAGGATGCCGATGCCCAGCAGGCCGGCGATCCACGCCCAGGGGCTGCTCCCGTCCTCCTGGGGCTCATCCTCATAGGGGCTCGGGGCCTGACCCGAGCCGGGCGGCGGCGGGGTGTCGCGGGTGGACGCGGGAGCCGGCGGAGCCGGGCGGGCGTACGCCTCGGGCGGGTAGTTCACCGTGGGCCTGCTGCCCGTCGAGGCGGCCGCAGACCCGGCGGCGATCCCCGCGGCGATGCCAGCCGCCGGCGCGCCGTCAGCGAGGAATCCGTCGAGCGCGCCGCCCAGGGCCGCGGCAGACGGGTACCGGTCTGCGGGGTTGAGGGCCATCGCCCGGAGGACGATCGAGTCCAGCGCCGGCGGCACCGAGGGGCGCAGCGCCGACGGGCGCGGCGGCGTTGCCGTCAGGCGCGCCAGGGCCACCGCCGCGGCGCCGTCGCCCGAGAACGGGCGCTGGCCCGTCAGCATCTCGAACAGGACGATGCCCAGCGCGTAGGTGTCTGACGCCGCTGTCGCGGACTCGCCGCGCGCCTGCTCGGGGGCCAGGTAGTGGACCGAGCCCATCGTCACACCCGGGAGGGTCACCTGGACGTCGTCGAGGGCCCGCGCGATGCCGAAGTCGGCCACCTTCACCCGGCCGTCGCGGCTGATCAGGATGTTCGACGGCTTGACGTCGCGATGGATGATCCCTCGCGTGTGGGCGGCGTGGAGCGCCTTGGCCACGTCGGCGCCGACGCGTGCGGCCTGGCGCGGCGCGAGGGGCCCGTTCTCGCGCAGGATCGAGGCGAGGTCCTGGCCGTCCACCATCTCCATGACGATGAACTGGTCGCCCCCCTGATCCTGGCCCGAGTCGAACACCGCCACGATGTTGGGGTGGCTCAGCGACGCGGCCGCCCGGGCCTCGTCGCGGAATCGGGCCACGAAGTCCGGGTCCTGGCCGATCTCCGGCCGGAGCACCTTGACCGCCACGTCCCGCTCGAGCTGCGAGTCGCGGCCGCGGTAGATCGTGGCCATGCCGCCCTGGCCCAAGAGCTCCAGTAGGCGGTAGCGACCGCCGAGGATGCTGCCAATCTCGGTCACGTGTTGCGGTCTCCTGCGAGCGCGGGCCTGGGCCGGCCGGTCAGATGTCGAGCGAACGGAGGAACGCCCGGAACTCGCCGCCGAATTCCGGGCGTGCGAGCGCCAGCTCCACAGACGCCTGGAGCCAGCCCATCGTGGTGCCCGCGTCGAAGCGCCGCCCCTCGAAGGCGTAGCCGAAGACGCTCTGCTCGTCCATCAGCGCGTGGATCGCGTCGGTCAGCTGGATCTCGCCGCCGGCGCCGCGCTGTGTCTGCTCGAGCTTGTCGAAGATCTTCGGGGTCAGCACGTAGCGCCCGATCACCGCGAGATTCGACGGTGCCGTCCCGGCGGCCGGCTTCTCCACGAGCTGGTGGACCTGGTAGGTCCGCTCCCCGTCCGAGTCACCGCCCACACGGTCGCCGCCGATGACGCCGTACCGGCGGGTCTCGTCCTCGGGGACCTCCATGACGGCCACCACCGACCCGTGGTGCTGGTGGTAGGCGTGGATCAGCTGGCCGATGCAGGGGCGGTCGCTGAGCACCACATCGTCGGGCAGGATCACCGCGAACGGCTCGTGGCCGATGAGGTCCTTCGCCATCAGCACCGCGTGGCCGAGGCCGAGCTGCTCCTTCTGGCGGATGTAGGCGACCTGGGCGAGGTCCGTGATGTGGCGCACCTGCCGCAGGCGCTCGATGTCGCCCTTCTCCTCGAGCAGGTGCTCGAGCTCGAAGTTGAGGTCGAAGTGGTCCTCGATCGCGCGCTTCTGGCTCGAGGTGACGATGATCACCTGTTCGATGCCGGCGGCGACGGCCTCCTCGACCGCGTACTGGATGACTGGCTTGTCGACCAGCGGCAGCATCTCCTTGGGCTGCGCCTTGGTCGCGGGGAGGAAGCGGGTTCCCCAGCCGGCGGCCGGAAACACGGCTTTTCGGACGCGCATCGATCCTCTCGGCAGCGGGCGTGGCGTGGCGGCCAGTATACCTGCGGCCGGCCGGCCCCCGACTCAGGCAGCCTGGGCCAGGCCCTCGACGAAGCGCGCCACGAGGGCGGAGAAGGCGCGCGGCCGGTCGAGCGGCACCAAGTGCATCGCCCTCCCCACCACCTCGTGGTGGCCCGCTCGGCATGATCGCGCCCAGGCCTCGCCCCCCGGGCCGAACACGGGGTCGAGGGCGCCGTTGACGAGCAGCACGGGCGTCCAGAGCAGCGCCAGCCGCTCCAGGTAGGGCGTCCCGATGACCGCGCCGAGGGCGGCCGCGCCCCCCTCCGGCCAGAAGCCGCGCCGGATGATCGGCCCGGAGATCCGGGACGGGTAGCGGACTTGGAAGAACGCGCGGTTGACGGCGCGGAGCAGGCCGCGGGGCGCGTGGGCCAGCACCCAGGCGAGGGCCCGGAGGGGCAGGGTGGCCGCCCCGCGCGGCTCGGCGGAGCAACCGGCGAGCACCAGACCCGCCACGCGCTCCGGATGCCGATCGGCCGTGTCGATGGCGACGTAGCCGCCCAGCGACAGGCCCACGACCACCGCCCGGCCCTCGGGGCACTCGGCGGCGATGGCGTCCGCCACCGCGTCGGCGGCGGCCTCGCGCGTGAACGGCACGCCGGCGAGTGCGCCGTGGCCGGGAAGGTCGACCGCGACGCAGCGGTAGCGATCGGAGAGCAGCCGCAGCTGCGGCCACCACTGGGCGCGGGTCAGGCGGGTCCCGTGGACGAACACGATCGCGGGCGCGTCGGCCGGCCCGACGGCGGTCCAGGCGCCAGTGGCCTCGGGCCCGCTCAACCCGCCCGGTGCTCGATCGCCCACAGCGCCGCCTGGGTTCGGCTGGCGAGGTCCAGCTTGCCAAGGATGTTGGACACGTGCGTGCGCGCGGTCCGCTCGGTGATGTCGAGCAGTGCAGCGATCTCCTTGTTCGAGTGGCCGCGGGCCACCAGACGGAGCACCTCGCGCTCGCGCTCGGTGAGCGGCTCGTGGCCCGGGTACGGGTTGCGGACCCGCTGCGCAAGCATGCGCGCCACCTGCGGATCGAGGTGGATCTCGCCCGCATGGGCCCGACGGACTGCGGCAGCGACATCGTCCGCCTCGGCGTCCTTGAGCAGATACCCCGACGCGCCGGCCTCGAGGGCGGCCGTGACGCGATCCTCCTCGATGAAGCTGGTGAGCGCGACGACCTCGATGTCGGGGTGGCGCCCCTTGATCGCCGCGATCGCCGAGATGCCGTCCATCGCTGGCATCACGATGTCCATCAGCACCACATCGGGCAGCAGCGCATCAGCCATGGCCACCGCGCGGTGGCCGTCCCCCGCCTCGCCGACCACCTCGATGTCATCGAGCAGGTCGAAGAAGCCGCGCAGGCCCCGGCGAACCACCGTGTGGTCGTCCACGATCAGGACGCGGATGCGGCCGTCCGCCCGCCCGTGAGGCGCGCGCCCCTCAACGTCGTCGCTCATCGTCAACAGGATACGCGGACGGCTCCGCCGGGCGGAGCCTGGGGATCAGCCCCGCTCGGCGTTGGGAGCCCGCTCCGGCGTCGCGGCGGCGGCCGCCACCGCATCGCGCTCGCGGGCCCGCTCCCGCCGGCCGGTGCCCAGCCGGATCGACGTGAACGGGATTCGGACCTCGCGGAACACCTCGGTGGACACGAGGAACCCGGCCAGCAGCAGGACGATCCCCACCAGCTTGCCGAGCGAGCTGATTGCCGTCGACCCGGCGACACTGAGCGAATCGGTGGCCAGCGGGACCATGGCGCCGGCGGCGATCAGCAGGGTGGCCGGCACGCGCGAGTGCAGACGGCCGGCCAGCAGCTCGCGAGCGGCACCCGGCAGCGACGCCACGAAGTTGACCGCGATCGCCGGCACCGCGATCAGCAGGTTGAACAGGAACTGGTCCCCTGACTGGGTCGGGTCCAGCGAGTAGGGCAGGATGCGCCGCTTGGGCATGAACACGTAGGCGGAGAACACGGCGCCCAGGAGGAGGGCCATGCCGCCGGGGATGTTCATCACGGGCGCCAGCAGGTGCAGGTACGCGGGCATCGCGTCGCCGATGGGCTGGCCCACGGCGTTGAGGACGTAGCCGGGCGCCGGCAGCGGCGGCATGGCGGCGGTGATGGCGATGCCGAGCAGGGTGAGGGCGCCCACGAACGCGGCCGCGACCGTCGCCCAGCGGTCGCTCGCGAAGTACGAGAGCACGAACACGACCACGGCGGCCACGAACGCCCCGATCGCATACACGAACGGCAGCGGGCCGGCACCTGCGTTCTTGGGGCTGACGCCGCCCATCAGCGCGACGAAGCCGGCGAGCACGAACAGCGCGGCGTAGGTGTAGCCGAACCGGGTCCGCGTGAGCAGAAACGCCGTGCCCAGACCCAGCCAGGCCGCCGTCATGATCCCGCCGGCCAGGTACCAGGTCCGGTACAGGGGCTCGTTCCAGCCGTTGGCCGCTGCCAGGGCCTCGGCGCCCGATCCCAGCGTGTAGCACAGCGTCCCGACCGCCCACGCCAGCTGGAAGCCATGGCGCCGCTCGAGCCACTGGTCGAGGAGGAGGATGGTGAAGACGGCCGCCAGGATCGCCGTCAGGGCCGGGATCGCGATGGTCACGGTTGCTCGCTCGACCTCCCGTCTTCATCCCCCTCCGGGTCGCGCCCGTCGGGAGCGCCAGGCGCCCCTGGCGTGTTGGATGCGGCGACTGGCCGCCGCGATGCCACGGCCCCTCGCGCGACCGCCTCGTGACCGGCGACGAAGGCCAGCAGGAGCCGGTCGAGGAGCCACGTCGAGGCGTCGAACAGGTCGCCCACCCGCGCGGCGTCCACGCCCCGGCGCCGAGCGACCACACTCAGCTCGGCGAGGAACGGCCGGCGGGCGGCGACGAACATCGTGACGCCGTCGGACAGCGGGACGCTGTATCGCGCAAGACGCTCGCCAAGGTGCGCGGCGAGATCGATGGCCTCCCGCTCGGCAAGCGCTCTCGCCTGCCCGGTCTCGTCGAGGTGGCGGACGAGCGCGTCCACCAGCTGACGGCCGGTCTCACGGAACGAGTCGCGGTCAGCGGCCGGGACGCGGCTCCGCGGGTCCAGGCCGATGCCGTGCTGCTCGCTGTACCGGCGACGGTACGCGGCCGACAGCCGGTCGGCGTTGGACCCGATCGACGCCAGTCCGTGCTCGGGGCCGGTCCTCCGGGCGGCGATCAGGCGCTCGAGCGCCTTGCGTTCGAAGCGTCGGTGACCCCCAGGCGTCGTGAACGCGGGCACCCGCCCCTCGTCCGCCCAGCGGCGGAGGGTGTCGGGGTCGACGCCCAGGAGCCGGCTGGCCGCCCCGAGGGCGAGGCGTTCCGGCTGGGGGCGGTCTGCTGGCTGCCGGTCACTGGTCACGGTCTCTCCCGGTGGGACGGCCGGTGCGCCTTCGGCATGCTTTCAGAATATCTGTAAATCTAGGCATCTCGGGCGCTCGACGGCCGCGAGTGTACCACTCGGCGAGCGCGGCAGGATGCGCTTCCGCGCCGCCCTCGAGGGCGGCGGAACTGCGCGGCTCAGGCCGGGGCGAACTCGTGGTCGTCGCGGTGGATCCCGTCGCACAGCCCGTACGACGGGGGGGCCGTCGGCAGGGCGATCGGGCGCATGATCTCCCGCACCTCGCCCCGGCGGCAGAGGCGGTAGCCGTGCTCGGCCATCCAGCGGCGGACGCAGGTAGGGCTCCCGTGGAACTGGTGGGGGCCCGGATTGATCGGCGCCGCCTCAGCCCAGCCGGCGGGCACCTCCGGCGCCACGACGTCGAGGATGCTCACCCGCCACGGCGTCCCGGTGATGACCTCCCGACACCCGTCGCACCGCTTCGCGATGTTGTCGTTGACGATCGTGCGGATCGTCACGCCCATGATCTCCATCGCCCCGGAGGATAGCAGCCTGCGGGTCGGCTGGACGGCGTCCGTGTCCCTGCTGGACGGCGTCCGCCTCAGGCCACCAGGCCCATCGGGAGGCGCCTCGACATCGACACGGCGACGGGCATGGCGTGCCGGCTCCAGAACCGGCCGCCCTCGCGATTCGCCGACTCATGGTCCACCGCCCAGCGGGCGTAGCCGGCCTCGCGCGCCCAAGCGAGCGCGGCGTCGAGCAGGTGCGAGGCGATCGACGTCCCGCGCAGCTCCTCGCGGGTGAACGCCGCCGTGACGCTGGCGGTGGACGGGTCGCGAACGAGCATCGCCACATCGGTGGCGCACGGCCCGATGCGCAGGTGGGCGACCGCATGCCCGTCCCGCTCGGCGAGGATCACGGCGGTTGCCTCGTCGCCGAGGTCTCGCCGGACCAGCTCCGACGAGGGCGCGCGAGTGGGGCGCAGGAAGATCGGCGACGACGCCAGGTGGCGCCACAGGGCAGCGTCGAGATCCGCCACCGCCGGGGCGTCCTCTGGGCCGGCCCGTCGGATGCTGACATCCTGGGGCAGCGGCCCCGCGTCGATCGGGTCCAGGCGGCCCACCAGATCGATCAGGTACTGGCCGAAGCCGAGCCTGGCCATCGCGACCTGCGTCGCGGCGTCGTGCGCAGGGATGGTGATCGCGTGCTCTGGGCAGGCGGCCCGGAGCCAGCTCTCGGCCAGCTCGGCGTAGAGCCGCTCGCGCAGGCGGACTGCCGCCGGGCCGGACGCCGCGTGGCCGATGTCGGGCGTGTAGGCCCAGCGGCTGCCATGGCCGTCGAGGACCACCGCCGCCTGGAACGCCACCAGCTCGCCGTCGTCCTCGACCGCGAGCCCGGCCCCTCGCTCCACGAGGCGCCCGACCGCCCTGGCCACCACCGCTCGGTCCTCCCACGCAGCGGGGAGGACGGGCACGGCGCGGCGCAGGTCAGCGATGCCGTCCGCCACCAGCCGCGCGGCGGCGGCAACGTGTCGGGGACCGAGCGCCACGATGGCCATGGGCCTAGGATGCGGCACGACGGGCGTCCCTGCAGGCGTTCGCGCCAAGGGCGCTCGACCGCCCGCCTCGCCTGCAGCTGGTACCCCCAACCGGATTCGAACCGGTGATCTCCGCCTTGAAAGGGCGGCGTCCTAGGCCTCTAGACGATGGGGGCACGCGCCAGCGGAGGGCCGGGCGAGTGTACCAAACGGGGCCGGGCCGTCCTCAGCCAGACTTCGTGCCGGTCCAGACCAGGCTCATGACCACCGCGCCCGCGAGCAGCAGCATCGCCGCGACCGCGATGAGCCCGCCGGCGATCGCGGTCAGCACCGCGGTGCCGTCCCGGCCCTCCCGCCCCGCGCTGATGATGCGGCCCACTGACAGGACCGCGACCACGGCGAACACGATGCCGCAGACCGCGAACCCGGTGGCCATCATCGGCACCTGGTTGGCGTCGCGCACGAAGACCGACCAGGCCAGGAACGCCAGGCCACCGGCGAGGGCGACGGCGAGCGTCGCCCGCAGGGGCGTGATCCGCACCGTGCCGAGCCTGGGCCCGCGTCGGCTCGGCGTGGGCGCCCCTGCAGACCTCGACCGTGCTCGCGGCGCTCGTTGACTGCGGCTCATCGCGCCGAGCGTAGCAGGCTCGGCCGGAGCGAGTCGCAGGAGCGGCCCGTGCGGGGGGGCCCGTGCGGGGTCGGCCGATCAGGCGGGCGCGCCGTCGACGACCGGGGGCGCGAGCTCCGGATCAGGGGCACAGCCGCCCTTCCAGCGGTGGTACACCGCCACGTTCCAGCTCAGACGCGGACGCTTCATGGCGGCGCCGACCGCGGCGCCCCTCGCCCCGAACGCCTCCGCGAGGAAGCGCTGCGCCTCCTCGACGCTGGGGAACGTCCAGAAGCAGTGGAGCACGCGGATCTTGAACCCGCCCCCGCGCAGGAACGGGCCGGCGCGATGGCTCCACTCCCGGTACTGCGGACCCTCGCCGTCGGCCAGCGCCGAGACCTCGTCGCGTCCGTAGTCGTGGACGACGAGGAGTCGGCCGCCCGGCCGAAGGACGCGATCCGCCTCGTCGAGGTCGGCGCGCCGGACCCCCTCGAAGCCTCCCCACAGCGCCACGACACTGTCGACGCTCGCGTCAGCCAGCTCGAGGCGGAAGGTCTCCCCCGGGGTCAGGTCGAGCAGGCGGGCGCCGACATCGAGCAGGCGCGCCCGCAGCGGGCCGTCGGGCACGTCCAGCAGCGCCACGTCACGGCCGGACAGGGGGCCCAGTGCATCGAGTGCACGGACGATCTTGCCCTCGGTGTCGACGGCCGTTCTGAGACGCTGGGCCAGCTGGTCGGGCAGGTCAAACGGAAGGTCAGCCACGTGCACCGAGGATACGCGGACCGGCCGTTCCGTGGCGCCCGAGTTCGGGCCTGGCGCAGGGTGCGGGTCGCGGCGGGCGGCTCACGGGGCCGCCAGCAGGACCAGCCCGGTGCGCGGCGGCACAACCAGCGTCACGCCGCCGTCCGCCGCAACATCGAGCGGCGTCCCGCCGACGCTCGGGAGCGGCGCCGGCACCAGCCGCCGGCCGGCGGCCTCGGGGACGCTCAACTCCAGTGCCAGTGGCGCCTCGCCCGCGTTCGCGACCACGACGGCGAGCCCGCCGCCGTGGTCGGCGCGCACGAAGCCGAGCGCGGGACCTGCGGCACCGGCCGTCCGGAACGACCCGCGGCGGAGCACCGAGGTGTCGTGCCGCAGCTGGAGCACGGCCTTCGTCCAGGCCAGACCGTCGAGGTCCCAGCTGGCCTCGTCCCATGGGAATGCGCGGCGGCAGTCGGGGTCGTGGTCGCCCTCGAGGCCCACCTCGTCGCCGTAGTAGATGCACGGCGCTCCGGGCAGCGTGGCGAGCATGAGCGTCGCCAGCCGCCACGCACCCGCGTCACGGCCCGCCAGCGTGCGGAACCGCGGGCTGTCGTGGCTGTCGAGCAGGTTGAGCTGGACGTCCGTGACGGCGGGGTCGTACAGCGCCATGAGGCGCTCGAGCTCCCGCGCCATCGCCGCCCCGTCGCGGACCACGGTGTTCTGGCCGTACTCGTGCTGGTGCCCGGCGACGACGCGGTCGAGGCGCTCCTGGGCCGCGTAGCCGAGGATGGCGAACGCGAGCGGGTAGTTCATCACCGCGTCGAACCGGTCGCCGGCCAGCCAGTCGTGGCACTCGCGCCAGATCTCGCCCACGATGTACGCCTCTGGGTTGACCGCCCGCACGCGCCGCCGGAACTCCTCCCAGAAGCCGTCGGTGTGGATCTCGATCGGGACGTCGAGCCGCCAGCCGTCGATCCCGAACCGCAGCCAGTGCTCGGCCACGCCCATCAGGTACTCGCGGACCACGGGGTTGTCGGTGTTGAGCTTGGGCAGCGCGGGCAGGCCCCACCAGGCGCGGTAGCCGAGCCGACGGAACGACTCGTCGCCCTTCGCGTCCCACGTCGGCTCGTACGCGGGGTCCACCGGCCACTCGTCGTGGTCGGCGTGCCAGGGGTAGGGGCGGAACGGGCGCTTGCCGTGGAGCGCCGCCGGGTGGAAGTGGAACCAGTCCGCGTACGGCGAGCCGGCACCGTTCTCGAGCACGTGGTGGAACGCCCAGAAGCCGCGCCCGGTGTGGTTGAACACGCCGTCCAGCACGACGCGCATGCCGCGCCCATGCGCCTCGTCGAGCAGGACCCGGAGGGCGTCGTTGCCGCCCAGCAGCGGGTCGACCGTGAGGTAGTCGTAGGTGTGGTAGCGGTGGTTGGACGCCGAGGCGAAGATCGGCGTCAGGTAGATCGCGGTGACGCCCAGGTCGGCGAGGTAGGGAAGTCGATCGGCGACCCCGTACAGGTCGCCGCCCTTGAACCCGTGGTGCGTGGGCGGGTGGTCCCACGGCTCGAGCGGGCCGGGCGCCGACACGCGCCCGGAACGGGCGAAGCGGTCGGGGAAGATCTGGTAGAAGACGGCGTCGCGGACCCAGTCGGGCGTCTCGATCTGCATCCCGAAAGTCTACGGTGGGCGCCGGGTAGACTGGCGCGCATGTCCATGCGTCAACGCAGCCGGGGCCTGGCAGCCGCGCTGGTCCTGGTCGCCGCAGCGTGTGCGCCGGGCCCCACGCCGGTCCCCTCCTCCGCCCCGGCGGCATCGTCGCCCGGGGCGCCGACCGCCTCATCCGCGGTCTCGGCCTTGCCGGCCGGCAGCGCGCTCGCGTCGCCGGCCGCGTGCGCCCCGGCCGCCGCCCAGGCCGTCAAGCCGTGGAATGACGAGGTCTGGTACGAGGTGTTCGTCCGCAGCTTCAAGGACAGCAACGGGGACGGCATCGGCGATCTGCGCGGCTTGACGTCGGAACTCGACTACCTCAACGACGGCAACCCGGCCACGACGAGCGACCTGGGCGTCAACGGCATCTGGCTGATGCCGATCTTCGCGTCGCCCAGCTACCACGGCTACGACGTGACCGACTACACGAAGATCAATCCCGACTACGGCACGATGGCGGACTTCAAGGCGTTGCTCGCCGCGGCCCACCAGCGCGGCATCAAGGTGATCCTCGACCTGCCGATCAACCACACGTCGGACCAGAACCTGTGGTTCACCGCCTCGGCCACCGGCAAGGGGCCATACGCCGACTGGTACATCTGGTCGAAGACCAACCCGGGCTACTTCGGGCCCGACAACCAGATCGTGTGGCACCAGCTGGGGAGCCAGAACCGCTGGTACTACGGGATCTTCGCCGACAGCATGCCCGACCTGAACCTGGCCAATCCCGCCGTGGCCCGGGAGATCGACGCCATCGCAACGCCGTTGCGATGG
>JAKAMV010000882.1 GCA_021812735.1 Chloroflexota bacterium
ACCCCATCGAGAAGAAGCCGCTCAACCACTTCCTCCCGGGGACGGCCGTCCTCTCGTTCGGCACAGCCGGCTGCAACCTCGCTTGCCGCTTCTGCCAGAACTGGGACATCTCGAAGTCGCGCGAGACCGACACGCTCGCCGACGCCGCCTCGCCCGAGGCGATCGCCCGGGCCGCCGAAACGCTCCGCTGTGCCTCGGTCGCCTTCACCTACAACGACCCGGTCATCTTCGCCGAGTACGCCATGGACGTGGCCGATGCCTGCCACGCGCGCGGCATCAAGGCCGTCGCGGTGACCGCCGGCTACATGAACCCAGCGCCCCGCGCCGACTTCTACCGCCACATGGACGCCGCCAACGTCGATCTCAAGGGCTTCACGGAGGCCTTCTACGCAGATCTCTGCGCAGGCCATCTTGCGCCGGTGCTCGACACGCTGCGCTACCTCGTGCACGAAACCAGCGTCTGGGTCGAGATCACGACGCTCCTGATCCCCGGACGTAACGACTCCGATGCGGAGCTCGACCGCCTGACGCGCTGGGTGGCCGACGAGCTCGGGCCGGACGTGCCGCTGCACTTCAGCGCCTTCCATCCCGACTACAAGCTGCTCGACGTGCCGCCCACGCCGCCCGCGACTCTGACCCGGGCGCGCACCATCGCCGTCGGCAACGGGCTGCGCTATGTGTACACGGGCAACGTGCGCGACCCGGGCGGTCAGTCAACCCGCTGCCACGCGTGCGGCGCCCTCCTGATCGAGCGCGACGGATACGAGCTCGGCACGTACGGCCTGACCGACGACGGCCGCTGTGGTGCCTGCGGCGTGCGGATTCCCGGCGTCTTCGCAGGACCTCCCGGCCGCTGGGGCTCGCGTCGGCTTCCCGTGCGGATCGCCGCCTTCGCGACCGCCGACGGCTCGCACGCACCGCCAGACCTACAGGCTCGGACGATCTGACCGCGCCGACAGGCGGGAAGGGCGCCAGCACACTCCCGACAAGCCCGCTACAGTTCCGGCGATGCCCGCTTCCTCGCGCCGCAGGGCGCTCGTGCTGATCTGTGCGGTCGCCGTTGCGGTGGCCACGAACTACACGATCCAGGGTCCTGTCCTCGGGGTCATCCGGGCCGAGTTCGCGCTCCCGTCGGCGGCTGCCGGCGCGATCGCCACGGCGTTCTTCGGGGGCGCAGCGCTCACGATGCTGGCAGGCGGCGCCATCGCCGACCGGATCGGGGCGCGGCCCGCAGTCACCCTCGGGTTCCTGCTCGTGGCGCTCGGCAACCTCGGCACCGGCCTGCTCGCCCCAAGCTTCGCGGCCCTGCTCGGCTGGCGCTTCCTGGGCGGCCTCGGTTCGGGCTTCGGCTTCGCCGCCGGCGCCTCCTACACCCGCTCGATCTTCGTCGACCGCGGTCGCCATCTCGCCCAGGGCCTGTACGGCGCCTCGTTCCTGCTGGGCTCGGGGATCACCCTGGCCTACATTCCGCTCCTCGCCGGTCCGTCCGGCGACTGGCGGCGGGCCTTTGCTCTCTCCGGGCTCGCCGTGGCCGGGGTCTGGGTGGCGTGGACGCTCCTCGCCCCGCGCGAACCCCGAGCACCGGCCGCGACCGGAGCGTGGGGCGCGCTGGCCGTGGCGCTGCGGGAGCGCAACACTTGGCTGCTGGCGCTCGCCCACATGTGCGGCTTCGGGATGGCGATCGTCATCAGCACCTGGGTCACTCTCTACCTGACCGACGCCTTCCGGCTCCCCCTGGCATCGGCTGCGTTGATCGGCTCACTCACGCTCGTCACCGGCATCGGCGCCCGTGCCTCGGGCGGCGTCATCCTCGAAGCTGGACTCGGCGCTGTCCGACTCATCCAGGCGGGGCTCGCCTTGGCCGTCATCGGCATCACGACGATCGCCCTGGCACCGACGCTGCCCATCGCCATCGCGGGGCTCGTCGTTACGGGCCTCGGCGTCGGCTTTCCGTACGCGGCGGTCTTCAACGGGGCCGCCGCCAGCGTGCCCGCGAGCCCCGCGTCAGCACAGGCGATCGTGGGCTGGGGCGGGCTGCTCACGGCCGTCTTCGGCGCGCCCCTCGTGGGTGCCCTGCTCGACGCGACCGGCAACTTCGCGGTCGGGTTCCTGGCCCTCGCCGCGATCGTCGTGGCGGTGCTGGGCCTCACGGCGCTGATCCGCCCCTTCGACTTGGCGGCGGCCAACCTCGCCGCACCCGACGCCCGCGAGGCGAGCCCGGCCGTGTGACCTCGGGCGGGCCGTCGGGGCGCAGTCGTGCTCGGCGAGCACCTCCGCGTTTGGGCGGACTGCCTCGAGCTCGCGATCGGCTCCGAGCTCCTGCTCCCGGCGCACTCCGAACGCCGACGCGCCGACGTGGTGGGCGCTCGATGCCCCGCGCGACCCTGCCCGACGGCAAGATCGCGGCTCGGGCCATCCGTGCCTGCGTCGGACCGCCGCGCCGACCGGGCCCGCGGTTCCGCATCCGTTGCTGATCGACCATTGGCGCGACGGACCCCAACGAGACGCTCGCGACGAAGCCGTCGCGCTCCGTCAGACGTGCCGGTGCAGCGGGTCGGCCTCGGGAGGCGAATCCGGCGCGTCTGGCTCCCGTGGCGGCTGCTCCCAGCCCATCTGTTCCGCCTCGTTCTTGGCGAGGTTGAGGTGCACCACCTCGTGCTCGACGTTGGCGATCGCCGACGCGGGAACGTACAGGTGGCCGGAGAAAACGCCTCTCGAGACGAGCAGGAAGGCTTGGCCCACGTCCTGCACCGTGCCAAGGCGGCGCCCGTCGTTCCCGACGACGGCCCACCCTGCCTTCAGGTCGGCCATGCGCATCTGCTCTGAACCTCCGCGCAGCTCGATCGCGCCTACCGTAGATGAGCCGGGGCCGCACGTCCACACCGGCGGGCCATGGCGTGGGCCACGATGTGCTCACCCCCAGTATGCGTCTGTCGGGCCTCGCCATGACCGGCGGATCATCGGGAGCTCGCATCGAGGCTGCACACGGGTTACTGGACCGCGGCGGGGACCCCAGTGGGACTCGGGGGCAGCGGC
>JAKAMV010000883.1 GCA_021812735.1 Chloroflexota bacterium
CGCGCGCGTTCAGCGAGTGGCTGACCGCGGCCCTTTACCTCGCGAGTGGCTCATACACGCCGTGGCCCATCGCCGGTGGCGGGTCCGGTGGCGGGGCCGGCGCGACGTACCACGGTGGCGGTGCCGGCGGGGTCGTCTGCATCATCGCCCGCAGCATCGTCAACAACGGCATCATCCGATCCAACGGCGCCGCCGGGGAGGGGCTCAGTGCCGGGGGCGGGGGCGGGGGGGTCGTCCTCCTCGGCTACCGTACCGCGACGTGGGGCACCGAGCAGGCCAACGGCGGCGCGTCAGGCGGTGGTACCGGCACGGCGGGCGCGGCGGGCATCATTCGGAAGATCGCGATCTGACGGGGGCACGCCCCCCCCGGGATCACCCCCGACAGAGGAAAGCCCCCGTTCGGCTTGGGTGGCCGAGCGGGGGCTTCTTCACGTCTGACCACCGTCACCGGTAGCAGCCGGCTCTCCGCATCGCGTCATCTATGTACCCCATGAGGTCGGCGTTGTTGTGCCCGACTCGGGCCATCGTGGCCGCGTTGTTGGCATCGGCGGTGTCGAACTCGGCCTGCAGACCGGCGCAGTCCTTCTCGTTGGCGAGGCCATCGATACGCACGCGCACGCCCGACGCGTAGTCGGCCCACGGGACCCCGGCCTCGGCGGCGCCACCAGCCGTCCGGCTCGATCGCCCCGCGACGACCGTCCAGGCCACGAGGAAGACCACGGCGACGACGGCCAGGGCCATGACCGTCCTCCGGATCGGCCATCCCTTGCGTGGCGCGGCGTGACTCACCCAGCCGGCGACCGGACCGCTCGCGGGCGACGGCCCGGCGCGCTGTGGTGGCGTTACCCAAGCGATGATCGGTGCCCCGCAGCCGCCACAGAAGGCCTGCCCGGACGGGTTCGGATGGCCGCAGGTCGGGCACTGTGGCCGAGTCGGTCCCTCGCTCACCTCAACCTCCTGTGGACAACTTCGTTGATAACTAGAACACCTGTTCGACTACGATGGACCGCTCGACGGGTCGGGGGGCCTGCGACGGCCGACCGGGGCAGCGGGTCGAGGACGCTGCCGGGGGTAGCGATGGACAGGATGCTCACGGCCCGACCGGACCCGGACGGATGGACTCGGGAACAGCGCCGGGCAATCCGGCTCCGCCTTGCTGCGTGGCAGGGCTGGCAAGAAGGCCTGCGAGGGTCCGGGCCAACGACTCCAGGTCGCGATCCCGAGAGGCCAGCAATGCCTCCACGCCATCGGCCAGACGACCAATCTCCGCCGTCTGCTCACGCAGCGCACTGACGAGTTCCGAGGTCGGCTCGCGATCGCCCACCGGCGCCGGGACCCCGAACGCCTGCTCCAGCGCGAGACGCGCGTCCTCGCTCATCCCTCGCCCAGCTTCCCAGCCGCGCACGGTGTCCTCGGTCACGCCGACCCGCGCGGCCACGTCGGCCGGCTTCCAGCCGAGGCGCTTTCGGTTGTCGATGACCCACAGGCTGAGGGCAGGCTTCGCCGTTCGTGGCTTCTGGGACATGGCCGGACGGTAGCACCGAACGTGGCCACTTGTGCCACTTCCTTATTCGGGACTTGACACACGTGGAGCCACGTGGCACCATCAGGCCACGATGACTGGACTCGAACTCAAGCTCCGCCGGGTGGCCGCCGATGTGCGGTCCACAGACCTCGCACGGGCGATGGGCGTCTCTCAATCCCGAATCAGCCACATCGAACGCCAGCGCATCGTGAGCGAGGAGGCGGCCGCGCGGTACGTGGCCGCCCTCGCCACGTGCACCACGAAGACCACCCAGGATCGGGTGGCCTGACGTGGCCCGCGCTGCCGTCGTCCGTCTCGCCGACCGCCGGACCACCCCGCGGTCGGCTGTGGTGCATGCCGCGATGGAGTCGCAGGCGCTCGCCCACGAGCTGCGGGCAGAAGCCGAGGCGCTCGTCGTCGAGTACGGCTGGGCCGACCGCGATCGCCGCTTCATCACCCGCCTATCGGGGCTCGTCCGGACCGCGGTCGCCATCCAGGCGGCCGCCTTCATCGTCGCCGGCGCGGCCGAGGGCATCGCGGACCCGGACGGCGTCGAAGGCCTGAACCACGGTCGGGCCTCCTAGCCATGACCGCACCGAAGGCCGGCCTCTCGCCGCTCGCAGCCGCCGAGCGCTTCTGGTCCCATGTTGACCGCACCGGTGGGCCGGATGCGTGCTGGCCCTGGACCGGGACGCGCGACAAGGACGGCTACGGGCTGGCCTCTCTCGACATCACCCGGCGAGCGCACCGCGTCGCGCTGGTGCTGACGGCGGGCACGGTGCCAGCCGGGATGGACGTCATCCACTCCTGCGACAACCCGCCCTGCTGCAACCCCGCGCATCTCCGCGCCGGCACGCAGGCCGACAACAGCCGCGACATGGTCGAGCGCGGCCGGTCACTGGCGGGCGACCGCAACCCGAGCGTGATCTACGCCGATCGCCGGCCGCGGGGCTCCTCCAACGGGCACTCGAAACTCACCGAGGAAGAGGTCGCGGTCATCAAGCGACGCCTCCTCGACGGCGACCCGATGCCCGCGATCGCCGCGGATTTCCGCGTCACGCACGGCGCGGTCTGGTTCATTGCCCGGGGCGTGAACTGGCGCCACGTGGAGCCCGCGTCATGAGCGCCTGTCTCGTCTGCTCTCGCCCGATCCCCGCGGGCTCGCGGTCGCATCGGACCACGTGTTCTCCGCGCTGCCGGCAGGCGTTCCACCGTCAGTCCAGCCCGACCGCCCGGACCAAGGATGCCGCTCGGACGGTGGTGCAGAAGGCCCTGCAATCAGGCGCACTCACCAGGGGACCGTGCGCGGCATGCGGCGCCCAGTCGGTCGAGGCCCACCACCCCAACGGCTACGAGGGGCCGGCGGCGCTCGATGTCACCTTCCTGTGCCGTGCCCATCACGCAGATGCGCATCGGGGGCATGCGGCTCATCCGGGGCGCGCGGCATGACCGGCCTCCTCTTCGACGACTCCCAGTGCGCCGTGTGCGGTCAGTCCCTGCCTGAGCC
>JAKAMV010000173.1 GCA_021812735.1 Chloroflexota bacterium
CACGCATGCCGAGGCCGAGGCGGCCGTCCAGGGCGACCCGCCCGCAGGGCTGCTGCGGCTGGCACCGCTGGTGGTCGTCAAGGAGGGGGCTCACGGCGCCGCCGTGTACGTCCGCGGCGTACCAGAGCCGCTGGGCGTGCCCACGCTGCCGGCGGTCGCGCGCGACACGACCGGGGCAGGTGATGCCTTCGACGCAGGCTTCCTGGCGGCCTGGATCCGGCTGTCGCACGGCACGAAGGCGCGCGGCGCGGCGGGACCCGACAGACCAGGGCGCGACAGACCGGCGACCATGACCGTCCGCGAAGGTGACCTCCGTCGGGCGGTCGTGGCCGGGCACCGCGCCGCGGCCCGCGAGCTGCTGGGCCGGCGGACGGAGTTCGACATGGCCGGGTTACTGGTGCACCGCGCCGGACGTCGACCGCCCCGCTGACCGGCCGTTCGCGGCGCCCGGCGGTCAGCCCGTCAGCCGGACCGCGAGCCGGGCCGCGGTACGTGCGTTGTTGAGGATCAGCGAGCGGTTGGCCCGCACGGATGCGCCGTCAGTGAGCTCCGCGATCCGGGCCAGCAGCCACGGGGTCAGATCCGCGCCCCGGATCCCCTGCGCCGCGGCCTCCGTCGTGGCGCGATCGATGACGGCCTCCAGACGCCCCCGTGGGACTTCATCGGCCGCCGGGACCGGCACGCAGACCAGCAGACCCGACCCGAGCATGAGGCGCAGGTGGGTCGCCACCACGGCCGCCGCGCCGTCTACGTCGGGCACCGTGAGCGGCGCACGCACGCCACTGTGGCGCGACCAGAAGCCTGGCACCTCCTCGCCGCCGATCGTGAGCAGCGGAACGCCGAGTGTCTCGAGCGCCTCGACGGTGAGCGCGACGTCGAGGATCAACTTGGGGCCGGCGCAGACGACCGCGACTGGCGTGCGCGCGAGCTCGCCGAGGTCGGCGGAGATATCCAAGCTGCCCCGCCGCCCCGTCGTCGGGTCGAGGAGCGCGCCGCGGTGCACGCCGCCGATGCCGCCCGTGGCGAAGACCGGGATGCCCGCGGCGTGCGCCGCGATCATGGTGGCCGAGACGGTCGTCGCGCCCCAACCGCCAGCCGAGAGGGCGGCTGCCAGTGTCGGCCGCGAGACCTTGCGCACGCCGTGCGCGGTCGCGAGCGCCTCCAGCTGACTGTCGGCGAGGCCGACGAGGATGCGCCCGTTCTGGATCGCGACGGTGGCCGGGGTCGCGCCCTCCGACCGCACCGCGGCTTCGCTGTCGCGCGCGATGGCGAGGTTGTCGGGGTAGGGAAAGCCATGGCTGATGAGGGTCGATTCGAGCGCCACGACGGGTCGCCCGGCGCGCAAGGCGGCGCCGACCTCCGGCGCCAGATCCACCACGGCGACGACGCCCGCCGCCTGGCCTGGTTGACCGGCTCGTCCCGGTCGCCGCGCCCCGCTCACCCCGGACGCTCGTCCTCCGCCACGCGCTGGACGTCGATGGTGCGGACGCGGCGTGTGCGACCGGCGTCGGTGCGCACCAGCACCGAAGGGATCGCGCTGCCCACGAGCGCCTCGACGACCGCCATCTCCCCAGCGTACAGGCCGCTCCCACTGATCCGGACACGGTCCCCGACGACGAACCGGCCCCCGCCGGCGCGGGCGGTCAAGTCGATCGAGACGAGCGTCGGCCGCACGCTCGAGGCGTCAGGTCCGCCTGGGGAACGGGGCTGGCGGGTGGCGGTACGGGCGGGCGGGTAGGTCGCCTTTCGCTTGCGCACGGCTAGAAGCGTGCCCGCGGCCGCGACGGTTCCTTGGGCGGCCGAGGCTCGTGCCCCGGTCGCGGCGGCCGCGGCGCCGTGCCGGGCGCCATGTCGGGTCGCCGCGGCTCCGGCCCGCGCGCCCGGGCGACCTGAACGGAGCGCGCGAACGACTCGGCGACCTCGGGCGGAAGGCGCGTGACCCAGGACTCCTGGACCTGACGCATCCGCTCGGTCTCCGCGGCACGCTGCGCGCGATCTCGCGCGGAATGCTTGGCCATCGGTATCCTCACGTTTCTGTCTCTGCTGCGGTCTGCTCGTTGGCGTTGGATCGGGAGCCTGGGGGCCGCGCCATTCCGGCCGCGCCTATGCTAGCGGGCCCGTCGGCGGCAGATGGAGTCCGTCAGCTACGCTGCGTCCACCATTCGGGGTCGGCGCCCCCCGGGAAGGTCGTGGCGCGCCACTCGTGCCGGCAGTCCAAGCACCAGAGCCCTCCGAAGTGCTCACCGTCCACCGCGACGTTGTGCGAGCGGCAGGCGGGGCACTCGCGGCGTTCCGCCATCCAGGCACCGTACTGGGCCTGCGTGACGTCTTCCCGACGTCGCCCGGGAATCGCACCGCCCACGGCCGCGGTGGACGCCTGATGGTTGACAGCCAGCCCGCTCCGCGTCTGCTGCCTCCCGGGGGATTTCGACCCCATTGGGCCACCGGTCACGACTGACCCCCTTTGCATCTTGCCTCAAGCGGATGGCAGGCGCACGGTCCGTCCGGGAACGGTGATCGGCCACGCGAACGCAGCGCCGCAATGCACCGGCGATGGGTGCACGGTACTCCTTTGGGTGCGATCGCGTACTGGCGAGGCAGCGGGAGCGCCGCCGGGACCGTGCTGGGGGATCCGGGTCGGGTCAGTCGCCGAGGCAGGTCCCCACGTGCCGTGCGGTCTCGACCCAGGTGTGGTCCGGTGGGACCGTCTTGCGCTTCCCGGCGACGCGCTCCAGGGGGACCGCGACGGTGCCATCCCGGCGCGCCGCTACCATCACGCCGAACACACCGTCTCGCACCAGGTCCGCGGCGGCACTCCCCAGCCGCGTGGCCAGCAGCCGATCGACAGGCGACGGTGTGCCGCCGCGCTGGACGTATCCTAGGATCGTGACGCGCGACTCCAGGCCGGTCAGCTCCTCGAGCCGCCGCGCCAGCCGCAGCGTGTGGCCTGCGTGGTCCGCCTCCAGCGCCGCCAGCTCGGCCGCCGCGGCGTCTCGCTCGGCGCGGTCCGCGGCCGCCTCCCGGCGCGATTCTGCAGCGCGGTACGCGCGGCTCTCCTCCCGGTTCCGGGCGCCCTCGGCAATCGCGACGATGCTGAAGTTCGTCCCGCGCTCGCTGCGCTCGCGAATGGCGTCGGCGATGCGCTCGACGTCATAGGGGATCTCCGGGATCAGGATCACGTCGGCGCCACCCGCCAGCCCGGCGCCCAGGGCGAGCCAACCGGCGCGGTGCCCCATCACCTCCGCCACGATGATGCGGTGATGGCTGTGGGCCGTGCTGTGGAGCCGGTCGATCGCCTCGGTCGCGACCTCCAGGGCGGTGGCGAACCCAACCGTCAGATCGGTGAGCGCGACGTCGTTGTCGATCGTCTTGGGCAGGGTGACGACGTTGATGCCGGCCCGCGCGAGGCGCAGAGCGTTCTTCTGAGTTCCGCCGCCACCGAGACAGACGAGGGCGTCCAGCCCGTTCCGCTCGCAGTTCTCCACGATCGCGGCGGTCATGTCGACGACGTGCCCGTCGACGCTCATGCGGTGCGGCTTGTCGCGGCTGGTACCGAGGATCGTACCGCCGACCGTCAGGATGCCCGAGAGCGCGGTGGCATCGAGCGGAACGTGTCGGTTCTCGGCGAGGCCCCGAAAGCCGTCGCGGAAACCGACGACTTCCATCCCGTAGCCGATCGCGGCCTTGCCCAGCCCGCGGATCGCGGCGTTCAACCCCGGGCTGTCCCCGCCCGAGGTGAGGACGCCGACCCGTTTGACTGCCGCCACTGGGACCCTCCCACTCGACCGCGACGCGTGCGCTCACGGGACCGCGGCTTCACCACTCGTGGCTCCTGAGGATACGCGCACGGCAGGCCGGCCGACTGCGCGCGGGCGGGATGCCGGACCCTCCCGCCGCTGGCCGGCCGACTGCGCGCCGCTCGGCCCTCGCGACCCGGCCGTCGAGGGACCGCTTGCGGCGGGCGGCCGGCTCCGTAGACTGTGGGGGCATCGCGCGCGGCCGCGCGCCATCGGGATCGGGCCTCCCGCTCCAGGCACTCCAGGCGAGGTTCTCGTGCCACGGTACGTCCCGGCGTCATCGCAGGAGTCCCCGCGCTTCACCGAACCCCCGACGTTCGCCCGCCTGTCCTGGGTGCAGCACCTACAGGACCCAGACCTCGCCGTCGTGGGCGTGCCCTTCGATACCGGCGTGACCTGCCGCATGGGCGGCCGCTTCGGCCCCGACGCGGTGCGCGGCGCGTCGGCCATGCCGCGCCGGTGCAACCCACGCCTCGAGATCGCGGCGCACGTCGAGACGCTCGATTTGGTGCCGGTCGGGCGCATGCAGCCGCCACTGGACGCCCGGCCGGCCGAAGTGCGGGTCTCGGGCCGGCACACCACGGAGGACCCCACATGGACCTGATCGTCCGCGACGCGCGCGCCCACCCCACCGGCGACCGGTACCCCGAGCCGGTCGATATCGGCATCGCCGGCGGATCGATCGTCCGGATCGCCCCGCGGGGCACCATGCGCGCCGCCGGCGGCGTTCCCGAGCTCCGTGCCGACGGTCGCCTGGTCAGCCCGCCGCTGGTCGACCCACACGTGCACCTCGACGCGGTCTTGACCGTCGGCGAGCCGCGCCACAACGAGTCCGGCACGCTGATCGAGGGGATCCTCACCTGGGCCGAACGCAAGCGCACGCTCACCCACGACGATGTGAAGCGCCGCGCCTACGAGGCGATCCTCTGGGAGGTGGCGCAGGGCACCGGCCTCATCCGCTCCCACGTCGACGTCTGCGACCCCGACCTCGTCGCGCTGCGGGCCTTGCTGGAACTGCGCGAGGAAGTGCGCGACATCGTCGAGCTGCAGCTGATCGCGTTCCCCCAGGACGGGATCCTCTCCTTCCCCGACGGCCCCGCGTTGATGCGCGAGGCGCTGCGCCTGGGTTGCGACGTGGTCGGCGGAATTCCGCATTACGAGTGGACCCGCGAGGACGGGGTCGCCGAGGTGCAGTTCATCTTCGACTTGGCCCGCGAGACGGGCCGCCCGATCGACCTGCACTGCGACGAGACCGACGATCCCGAGTCGCGCTTCCTCGAGCACGTGGCGGCGCACACCATTCGCGACGGGATGCAGGGGCGGGTCGTTGCGGGCCACACGACCGCCATGGGCTCGTACAACGACGCCTACGCCTTCAAGCTGATCCAGCTGCTGCGCCACGCCGGGGTCACGATCGTGGCCAACCCGCTCGACAACATCGTGCTGCAGGGCCGCTTCGATTCGTACCCCAAGCGCCGCGGCATGACCCGCGTCAAGGAGCTGGATGCGGCCGGGATCAACGTCGCCTGTGGGCACGACTCGATCATGGATCCCTGGTACCCGCTCGGGCGTGGCTCGTTGCTCGACGCGCTCTCGATGCTGGTGCATGTGGCCCAGATGACGGGCCGCGGCGAGCTCTTCCGCGCCTTCGAGATGGTGACCACGAACCCGCTGCGCTCCGCGGGCCGTGCCGACTGGGGCGTGCGGGAAGGTGCGCCCGCCAACCTCGTCGTCTTCGACTGCGAGGACGAGGCGGAGGCGATCCGGCTCCGTCCCGCCGCACGCTGGGTGTTGCGCGAGGGACGCGTGGTCGCCGAGACCGAGCCCGCGCGGAGTACCGTTCATCGCGCCGCCGGCGATACGCCTGTCACGTTCCAGAAATCGAGAGGAGGCTGAATCGATGGCCACTGGTGCGTCCCCCCGTGACACGATGCCCACGCGTGAGGGCGACCTCACGATCGAGGGGCACGGCATCGACCCCATCCCGCTCGCCGGCCGGTACGGGTCGCTGGCCCGCGTCTTCACCGTCTGGTTCACGCCCAACCTGGTCCCCGCTGCCTTCGCGATCGGGACGCTCGCCGCCGCCAGCTTCATCGGACTCGGTTGGTGGGCCGGCTTGGCCGCGATCGCCATCGGCAACGTCATTTCGGCGGCCGTCGTCGGCCTCCTCGCCGCCATGGGCCCCCGCAGCGGCATGGCGCAGATCCCCGCGTCGCGCCTGCCGTTCGGCAAGACGATCGTGGTACCCGGCGTGATCAACTGGCTCAGCACCATCGCGTGGGACGCCATCAACGCGTTCTTCGGCGCCTATGCGATCGACGTCCTGACTGGCGGCGCCGTTCCCTTTCCGGTGAGCCTGGCGATCGTGATCGTCTGCCAGGCCGGGCTCTCGATCGTCGGGTACGAGGCGATCCACACGTTCGAGAAGTGGGCGGCCCTCGGGCTCTTCGTGCTCTTCGCCGCGGTCACGCTGGCCGCGCTGCCCAAGATGGACTTCGCGATGGCCAACGGGTCGGCGGCGTCGCTCGGCACGTTCGTGCTGATGACGACGATTGCCGGCAGCTTCAACCTCGCCTGGGCGCTCTATGCCTCCGACTACACCCGCTACCTGCCGGCCGACGCGCCCGCGTCGCGCGTCTTCGGCTGGACGTTCCTCGGCCTCGCCCTCTCGGCGACGTGGCTCGAGGCGCTTGGGCTCGCGGTCACGACCGCGCTCGCGTCGTCCACGGCCGACTCGACACACCAGATCGACGCCATCGTCGGTGGCGGGGCGATCGGGGCGCTCGCGATGATCGCGATCTTCTTCGGGACGGTCGCGGTCAACGCGATGAACGACTACACCGGGTCGCTCTCGCTGCTCGCCGCGGGCGTGCGTATCTGGCGACCGCTCGCAGCGGCGGTGGTCGGCGTGCTCAGCTTCGGCGCGACGCTCTACCTGTATTACGGCAACTTCACGTCGACGTTCGAGAACTACCTGCTGCTGATCACCTACTGGATCGGTCCGTGGGTGGCGATCGTGCTGGTCGACTGGCGGCTGCGTCGCGGGACCTTCGACCCGCGCCGCGTGGTCGGCTTCGGCAACCTGCCGTCGGGCCGCAACGCGCTGGTTGCGCTCGTGGTCGGGTTCTTGGTCTCGATCCCGTTCTTCAACCAAACGCTGTATGTGGGTCCAGCCGCGAACGCGCTGGGCGGCGCCGACATCACCTACGTGGTCGGGTTCGCGGTCGCGGGGCTGATCTACTGGCTGCTCGAGACGTACGCCGGCGAGACATCGGTGCCGGCCACCGAACCGCTCCTGGCGACCGAACCGGTCCTGGCGACCGACTGACCGAAGCGCGGCGCGGCCGCCCAGGACGAGGCGGCGCACGGTCTCCTCGACGGACACCACCCGTTCCACGCAACACGGGCGGATCTGCTGCGTCGGCTGGGCCAGAAGCCCGCCGCGGCGCGTCGGCGCACGGCGCTGGTCGCAGCTGACTCGTGGGCACCTGCTATATGATCAACGTCATGTCGAATCTCAGCGCCACACAAAACACTGCCGCGCCCGGCGCCCGGCAGGCCATCATCGACGACCTGCTCGACGAGTTGACCGCGTGGCCGTCGCGCGACCGGGCCGGGACGTTCCGCACGTGGCATCGCGGCGCCTTCAGCCTGATCCAGCTCAACGTCGTGGCCGTCCTCGAAGCGGACGGACCGCTCTCGATGAGTCGCCTGGCAGAGGCGCTCGACGTCTCCGTCGCGAGCGCGACCGGCATCGTCAGCCGGATGGAACGACGCGGGCTGGTCGAACGGCGCCATGACACCGCCGACCGGCGGCTGGTGGTCGTCCACCTGACGGAACGCGGCGCGGGCCTCTTCCGCGACCTCGAAGCCCATCGGCGGGAGCGGCTGGCGCAGCTGCTGCAGGAGTTGACGCCGGACGAACTGACCGGGCTGCTGCGCGGGTTGCGAGCGCTGCGCGCCGCCCGAGCGCGCCTCGATGACGCCCCGGCGGGACACGACGCCGCGCCCGCCGGAGGCCTGCGCTGCGGTGACCCGGTGCGTCGCCCGGGCCACGGACGGGCGACGCCGACGCCGGGAGCCTGACCAATGACGGCGCTGCTCGTGCGCTACCTGCGCCCGTATCGCAGTCAGCTGCTCATCGTCCTGGCGCTCTTGACAGTCCAGGCGATCGGCAGCCTGTACCTGCCCAACCTCTACGCGGACATCATCAACAACGGCGTATCGAAAGGCGACACGAACTACATCGTCCGCACCGGCGGGCTGATGCTCTTCGTGGCGCTGCTGCTCGCGGCGGCCGCGATCGTGGCGATCTTCTTCAGCTCGCGGACGGCCATGGCCTTCGGGCGCGACGTGCGCAGCGCGCTCTTCCGCCAGGTCGTCGGCTTTTCGCAGCTGGAGACCAACCTCTTCGGCACGCCGTCGCTGATCACACGCAACACCAACGACGTCTACCAGGTCCAGATGGTCGTCCAGATCGCCCTCAGCGTGATGGTGTTGGCGCCCATCATGTCGGTCGGCGGCATCATCATGGCCGTCCACGAGGACGCGCCGCTCTCCACGCTGCTGGTCGTGATCATCCCCCTCATGGCGCTGGTCATCGGCACCCTGGTACTGCGGGCGATGCCGCTCTTTCGCGCCATGCAGGTGAAGATCGACCGCATCAACCAGCTGCTGCGGGAGACCCTCAGCGGCGTCCGCGTCATCCGCGCCTTCGTCCGCACCGAGCACGAAGAACGACGCTTCGACGAGGCGAACCGCGACCTGACCGAGACGGCCCTGCGGGTCAACCGGCTCTTCGCGTTGATGATCCCGTCGCTCTTCGGGATCCTCAACCTCTCCACGGTCGGGATCATGTGGTTCGGCGGACTGCGGATCAACAGCGGCGACATGCCGATCGGCAACCTCATGGCGTTCCTGCAGTACGTCATGCAGATCCTGATGGCCGTGATGATGGCGACCTTCATGTTCGTGATGGTGCCGCGGGCCACCGCGTCGGCGGAACGCATCCAGCGCGTCCTCGAGACCGAGGCGTCGCTCAGGGAGCCCGAGACGCCGACAGCCGCGACGCCCGCGCACGGGTACGTCGAGTTCCGGAACGTCGAGTTCCGCTATCCGGGGGCCGAGGCCCCTGTGCTGCGGGCGATCTCGTTCACGGCAGCTCCGGGCACCACGACCGCGATCATCGGCAGCACCGGCAGCGGGAAATCCACCCTGGTCAACCTGATCCCACGCTTCTACGACGCGTCGGGCGGCAGCGTCTGCATCGACGGCGTGGACGTGCGCGACATGCGTCTCGAGGATCTCTGGCGAGCGATCGGACTTGTCCCCCAACGCGCGTTCCTCTTCAGTGGCACGGTGGCCAGCAACCTGCGCTACGGCAACGAGTCCGCCACGGACGACGAGCTCTGGCACGCCCTGGAGGTGGCGCAGGCCCGAGAGTTTGTCGAGGAAATGCCGGGCGGCCTGGACGCGCCGATCGACCAGGGCGGGACGAACGTCTCGGGCGGCCAGCGCCAGCGGCTCGCGATCGCCCGGGCGCTCGTGAAGCGGCCCCGGATCCTGGTCTTCGACGAAAGCTTCTCGGCGCTCGACTTCCGCACGGAGTCGCGGCTGCGCGCCGCGCTGCGCGACGAGATCCGTGACACCACCGTGCTCATCGTCTCCCAACGGGTCGGCACGATCCTGCACGCGGACCAGATCATCGTCCTCGATGCCGGAGAGGTCGTGGGCGTCGGCACGCATGCGGAACTGCTGGAGTCCTGCCAGACGTACCGCGAGATCGTCTACTCGCAGCTGACGGCGGAGGAAGCGGCGTGAGCGGCGGCCCGGGACCGGCGTCCTCACAGTCGGGAGCCACGCGCCCGGGGTTCCCTGGGCCGGGCCGGCGGGGACCGATGGGCGGCGGGTTCGCCGCCGGTGCCCATGGACTCGCGGTAGTGCCCGGGGCCAAGCCGCGCAACTTCCGCGGTTCGCTGCGACGACTGGCCGGCGACCTGCGCCCGGAGGCACCGAAGGTCGGCGTGGTGATGCTGCTCGCCGTCGTGGGCGTCGTCTTCCAGGTGCTCGCGCCCAGGATCCTGGGCAGCGCCACCAACCTGCTCTTCGACGGTGTGCTGGGCAAATACCTCGGCCAGTATTTCCCGCCGGGCACCACGCAGCAGCAGGTCGAGGCCGTGATGCGCGCGCGGGGGCAGGGGCAGATCGCCGACATGCTCTCGGGGATGCAGGTCACCCCCGGCGTCGGCGTCGACTTCGGGGCGTTCGGCCGGATCCTGCTCCTGCTCGCGGCGGCCTACGTCGTGAGCGCCGCCTTCCAGTGGCTCTCCTACTACATCATGGCGGGCGTCTCGCAGCGGACGGTCTACCGCATGCGTCGCGACGTCGACCACAAACTGGGCCGCCTCCCGCTCAAGTACTTCGACACGCACTCGCGCGGCGACATCCTGAGCCGCGTCACCAACGACATCGACAACATCGCCAACACGCTCCAGCAGAGCCTGATGCAGATCATCACGGCAGTCTTCACGATCCTCGGCGTGTTGATCATGATGCTGACGATCAGCCCGCTGCTGGCGCTCATCTCGATGCTCGTGGTGCCGGTCGCGGGGCTCGCCACCGTGGCCATCGCACAGCAGTCCCAGAAGCAGTTCGCGGCGCAGTGGGAGCACACCGGGACCCTCAATGGCCACGTCGAGGAGACGCACACCGGACATGCGGTGGTCAAGGTCTTCGGCCACCAGGAGGACGCGATCCGGCGCTTCGACGAGGAGAACCAGCGGCTGTACGAGGCGAGCTTCCGAGCGCAGTTCATCTCCGGGATCATCCAGCCGACGATGAACTTCATCGGCAACCTCAATTACGTCGCGATCTCCGTCATCGGTGGCGTGCAGGTCGCCTCGGGACGCATTTCGCTGGGCGACGTGCAGGCCTTCATCCAGTACTCGCGTATGTTCACCCAACCCATCATCCAAACCGCCAGCATCATGAACGTGCTGCAGTCCACGGTGGCCTCGGCCGAGCGAGTCTTCGAACTGCTCGACGAACGGGAGGAGATCCCCGACACGGCGCATCCCCGAGTCCTAGAACGGGCGGCCGGCGCGGTGGCGTTCGAGGACGTCTCGTTCCGATACGAACCCGAGACGCCGCTGATCGAACACCTCTCCGAGATCGCGCTGCCGGGGCAGACTGTCGCCATCGTCGGGCCGACCGGGGCCGGCAAGACGACGCTCGTGAACCTGCTGATGCGCTTCTACGAGATCGACGAGGGTCGCATCACGGTCGACGGCATCGACACCCGGGAGCTGACGCGCGACAACCTGCGGCGGACGTTCGGGATGGTGCTCCAGGACACCTGGCTCTTCGGCGGCACCGTCCGCGAAAACATCGCGTACGGTCGCGAGCATGCCACCCAAGAGGAGATCATCCGGGCTGCCCAGGCCGCCCACGTCGACCACTTCGTGCGCACGCTCCCCCGCGGCTACGACACGGTCATCGACGACGATGCCTCCAACCTCTCGCAGGGCGAGAAGCAGCTGCTCACGATCGCTCGCGCCTTCCTCGCCGACCCCCAGATCCTCATCCTCGACGAAGCCACCAGCTCGGTCGACACCCGCACCGAGATCCTGGTCCAGCGGGCGATGAAGCGTCTCATGCAGGGCCGTACCACCTTCGTCATCGCCCACCGCCTCTCGACCGTCCGCGACGCCGATCTCATCCTGGTCATGAACCACGGCCGCATCGTGGAACAGGGGACGCATGACGAACTGCTGGAGCGCCGCGGCTTCTACTACGAGCTGTACAACAGCCAGTTCGCGGAGCCGCTCGCCGAGGCGGTCTAGCGAGGCTCGCGCCGGGAGGGAGCGGCCGTGAAGGCGTTCGAGAACGCCTACGAGGGCACGCCCAGCTGGGAGCTCGGCCGACCGCAGCCAGCGGTCGTGCGGCTCGCGGAGGCCGGACGGATCGTCGGCAGGGTCCTCGACGCTGGGTGCGGCACGGGCGAGACTGCGCTCTACCTCGCGGCCCGCGGGCACGTGGTGGTGGGGATCGACTTCGCACCTGCTGCGATCGCCAGGGCGCGCGCGAAGGCGGCCGCGCGGGGGGTATCCGCCACGTTCCTGGTCCGGGATGCGTTGCGGCTCGGCGAGGAGGCGCTGCGGCTCCGGGAGCTTGGCGAGCTTGGCGGCGCGTTCGACACGGTGCTCGACGTCGGGCTCTTCCACACGCTGCAGCCGGCCGACCGGGCCGCGTACGCCGCCGGCCTGCGCGCCGTCATCCACCCGGACGGGCGCTGCTTCGTCCTCTGCTGGAGCGACCGCAACCCCTTCGGCTACGGTCCGGAGCGTGTCCGGCGCAGGGACCTGCGACTGGCGTTCCGACGCGGCTGGCGCGTCGAGCGGCTCGCCGACGAAACGCTGGAGACGCGGCTCTCGCCGGGCCGCGTCCACGCGTGGCTCGCGCACCTGACCCCGCGATGATCCGCCGGTCGAGCGGGCCCCGGCGGTCGCGCTAAGGAGCCCGGACGCCGGGGCGAGCCCGGCAGCGCGCTCCAGACCGGCCGGCATATCCGGGCGCACGCGCCAGGCCGTCGCCGTCTCGTTCAGCCGCCCGGTGGATTGAAGAGGCCGGCCTGCCGCTGATGCTGCGTCAGCGCCTGCAGCGCGGACGGCAACATCGCGCGGACCTGCGCCCATGAGTGACCGCGCACGCTGTCGAGCTCGACGAAGCGGTAGCCGCCGGCGGAGAGGGCGGCCGCGAAGGTCGTCAGCTGCGGACCGAAGAAGGGTTCGCCGGGGGTACCGACCAGCACCAGGAAGAGCGACCGGCGCACCGCCGGCGGCAGCCGCCCCGCCAGCACGAGCGGGGAGTCGTCCGCGATCAAGCTGGCCTTCCCACCGAACGGGCGGTACGCCAGCCGCGTTTCCGGGCTCCAGATCCCGGCCACGTAGTACCCGCTGAACGAGACCGCGTTGCCGAACACGTCCGGGTGGTGGAAGAGGAGCGTCGGCGCGCAGTAGCCACCCTGCGAGAAGCCGATCAACGTCCGGGCGAGCGGCGTGCGCAGCGTGCGGAAGTGCGCGTCGACCCAGGCGACGACCGTGCTCGCGACGAACGTGTCGAAGTGCTCCCGGCCGTCCCACGAGTCGGCACACTCGCTGGGCCGGTAGGGACCGCCCGCCTGGTTGACGAAGACCACGACCGAGGGCGACAACGTGCCGTTGGCGATCAGCGCGTCGAGCAGGCCGTGCACGTGGGTCCCGGCCTCCCACCCATCCGCGCCCCACGGCACTTCGTACAGGACCGGATAGCGTGCGCTCGACGTCACATACCCGGGCGGAGTGTAGACCCAGACGTTGGCCCAGGGCGAAGTGCCCCCTACCCACGGCGCCGGCAGCTCGTACTGCGCGAGCGCACCGGACGGCACCGCGGCCGTTGGGGTCGCCGATCTCCGAGACGGTGTCGGGGACGGCGTCGCCGACGGCGCGGGCGAGACGATCGCGATCGGTCGCACGCTGGCGGCCGTGGCCGGCGACGGGCCCGCCGCGGACGGTGGCAGCAGGTCGGAGGCCGCCGGACGCGGTGCCGCGAGACCCGCCTCGCCGGCTACCGCGCCACGGCCGGCGCTGCTGCCGAGCGCCCCGCTG
>JAKAMV010000884.1 GCA_021812735.1 Chloroflexota bacterium
TCGCCTCCTGGCCAGGACCGCCGCGGTGTCGCTTGGCGGCGACAGGATCAGGGTGCCGGCGTGCTCCCGCAGCACCGCGGGATCAGCCCCGCGGCCCACCGCTGCCGGGGCGCTCAACGTGTCGTCCCGCAGCCCGGTCGCGCCGGCGGTGGCCGGGATCGCACTGCCCTCGTACCTGCCGCTCGTGATGCTCGCGATGCTCGTGGCGGCCGCCATCCTCGGCGAGCCGCGCCGCCGGCACCGCCGGTGGCCCCGGCGGCCCCGGCGCGAGTGGTAATCGAGCGGAGGCCGTGAGCGAAAGGGAGCCGACGACCGAAAGCCGTGTCCGCAGAGACGGCGGTCCGTCCGACGACACATTGACTGGCGTTCCGTTGCTGAAGTGGCTGAGCGTTCTGCTGACGGCCACCACATCGAGCACGTGTTCACGCGAACCTACGCGAGCTGGCTGAACCCCCACTCGCGCCCCGAGGTTGCGGCAGAGGCACCAGGCAGGACGCCTCTGAGCCGGACCGCGCAGGCGTCTGGCGGCGGTGCCGCCTCGATGGCCGCGTTGAGCGCGAGCAGGTTGGTCTGCCCACGCCCTTGGCGCCCAGCTCGGCCACCCTGACCGCGCTGGCGGCGTCGCCTGCGGCGGCGGCCATGGTCCGGGACCGCGGCCGTCGACGGGCCGGCCAAGGAGGTAGCCCTGGCCAAAGCCAATCCCGAGCCGCCGCAGCGCGTCGAGCTCCTTCTCGGTCTCGATCCCCTCTGCGATCAAGTGGAGCTTGCGCTTGACCGCGAAGTAGCCCATCCCCGTGATCAGCGCTTGGCGCGCGGGGTCGGCGTCGATCCCCCGGACGAGGCTGATGTCGAGCTTCACGAGGTCGGGCGCAAGCTCAAGGATGTGGTGGAGGCTTGCGAAGCCGGCGCCGGCGTCGTCAACCGACACGCCCACGGTCGCGCCAAGCGCGGCGAGCTCGGTGCGAAGCGCTGTGTAGTCATGGATCGCGACGTGTTCAGTGATCTCGACGAAGACCTGGCGCGTGATGCCCCCGAGGACTTCCCGGAGGGTTCCGGACAAGATGAACGCCGGCGAGGCGTTCAGGCTGAGGTAGGCCCCGGC
The DNA here is from genome assembly GCA_021812735.1 of Chloroflexota bacterium. The sequence continues at coordinate 1,103 of JAKAMV010000884.1, forward strand.
AGGAAGCACCGCTGACGCCTCAAGTGCGGCGCGGAGGGTCGCCGCCTCGAGTTGGAGCCCAAGCCCGCACTCGATGGCGAGTCCGAAGGTGGTGTCGGGCGGGATCCCGTTCGAGAAGCGGCTTAGCGCCTCGTAGCCGACGACCGATCCGGTGTGCAGTTCCACGATCGGCTGGAAGAACGGCGTGAACGCCGACCCATCGAGCATCTCCTGGATGCTGGCCCGGGCAGTCTCCTGGCGATTTCGCAACTCGAGTCCGGGCGAGAGCAGCGTCCCGAGGATCGACGCCAGCGTCGTGAGCATCGGCATCTGCTCTGCGAACCCCTGATGCTCGCGATCGTGGTTCCCCAGGCCAAGCAGGCCCACGACGCCGCTCGGCCCTCGGAGTGGCGCATACGCGACGCGGCGCAGGCCCGTGGCGGCAATGCGATCGCGGTAGGCGCCGTCCTCCTGGGCCTGCCAGACCTCCGTCCAGACTCCGGCCGACGCGCGCTCCCAGAGGTATCGCAGGCGGTGACCCGGGATCTCACGATCCGACGCGAAGACCGCCGCGAGGGGCCCAGCAACAGCCATCGCCGATCCGCGGTCTGCGCCATCGAGGGCCAGCACGAACGCCGACTGGACGTCCGGGAGGCTGATCAGCTCTGCGCACGCCTCGGCAGCAATCGCCTCGGGGGCGGCGCTGGGATCGATTCGGTCGAGTGCCGCGGTGACCATGTCGCGTTCAAGGGCGCGGCGCTCGAGTTCGCCTTCGAGCGCACGCTCGCGAGTGACATCGCGGTCCGACTGCAAGGACCCCACAAGGCCGCCGGAGGCATCGCGAATGCCCGAGATCACCGCATCGACCTCTACCAGCGCGCCGTCCTTGCGCCGGTTGACGATAGGGCCCGACCACGTGTCACCCTGGGCCACGGACGCCGAGATGGCGTCGAAGAACTGGTGTTCGTGACGCCCGCTGTGGAGGATGCCCGCCCACTGGCCGACGATCTCGTCCCGCTCGTACCCGTATAGCCGGCTGAACGACCGGTTGACGTACGTGACCACACTGCCGGCGGCGTCCTTGATCCAGATGGCGTCAGCGGTCTGCTCCAGGGCTGCTGCCAGTCGCGCTCGCTCCGAGTCGGCCGTGACCCTCTCGGTGACATCCTGGACCGTGCCGACCATCCTGAGCGGGATGCCGGACGGGTCGCGGAAGACCTCGGCCTCGTCGTGGATGAGCCGAATGCTGCCGTCGGCCCGAATGCCGCGGTAGTCGATCGCATAGGCGGCCCCTCGCTCGATCGCCGACCTTTCGGCTGTCCGGACCCGCTCCAGGTCCTCCGGGTGGACGAAGGGATAGAAGGCCTCGGCTGTCTCGGGGATCGAACCGGGCACGACACCATAGATCCGGTGCATCTCTTCGGAGCGATGGGCGGCGCCCGTCACGATGTCCCATTCCCAGCTGCCGATGTGAGCGATCCGCTGAGCTTCGGAGAGGCTGCGCTCGCTTCGGCGCAGCCCTTCGACGAGCCTGGCACGCTCCTCGTCTGCCCGGGCACGCTCCCAGATGTCGCGCACGTTCCGCTGCTGCCGCCCGTCGGGCAGCACTCGGAACCGGACCTCGACTGGCAGGCTCGTTCCGTCACGCCTCAGGTAGCGGCGTTCGACCAGAATCCCGGTATCGCCGGCCGCCGCCGCGAGACGCTCGTCCATGCCCTCGTTGCCCACGGGGTCATCGGCAGCGGTGAGGTCGCCGGCCCGCATCGCGAGCAGCTCGTCCCGGGCGTACCCGAGCATGCTGCAGATGGCGGGGTTTGCCTCGACGTACCGGCCGGAGGCATCCGAGACCAGGATGCCGTCACCTGACCCGTCAATGAGATCGCGGGCGCGCGCCTCGCCAGCCCGCACCTCCTGCGCGTCCTCGGCAAGCTCTATGGCGCGGCCC
>JAKAMV010000174.1 GCA_021812735.1 Chloroflexota bacterium
ACCACCTGGTCGGGCAACCAGAAGCCGCCGAGGCGCTGGGCGAGCTCCTTGCCGGTCGGTCGGTGGCCGTCGAGCTCGAGTGTGGGAACTCGCTCGATCCAGGTGCCGACCGGCGAGAGATCGATGGGGGCCCGGAGCACGGGCCCGGGCAGCTCGATCAGGTAGACGCCCGGGCGCGCGCTGCGGACCGGCGAGCCCCAGCGCACAGGGCCATCCGCCAGGAGACCGACGCTGCGCAGAAGATCGACCGCGCCTGCCGTCCGCCTCGTCCCGTCTGCCACACTGCCACCTCGTGCTGTCGCTGCGCCGCCCCGCGCCGCCGATCGTCCTCACTGTCGCAGCGCGGCCAGCACGCAGCGCGGTGCTGCAAGTTGCCGCGCCGCCTCGTTCGGCCGAGCAGCCCTCACCCTACGCGACCGGCGCGTCCTTGTCATGCCGGCGGCAGGTGATGCCGGCATGGCGGCGGCCGCCACGCCGGTGCGCAGGGACCGCCGAGCACGTGGGTGCACGTGATGGACCCTGCCTACAGCCCACGGTAGCGGTCGGTCAGCCGTGCCTCGAACTCGTCGGCGATCGCCTCGGCCGTGCGCGTCACGAAACGGTCGACGAGCCGATCCAACAGCGGCTGCCGGAGCCTGACGCGCGACGCCTTCGCCGGGACCCCCGCGAACGCGGCGGCGACCTCGACCGCGCGCTCCAGATCGCCGATCTCGTCGACCAGGCCGAGCTCCAACGCCCGGCGGCCGAGCCAGACCTCGCCCGTGGCCAGTTCGCGGACGCGTTCCACGGGCATCTCCCGGGCGGCTGCCACGCGCGCGAGGAACGCGTCGTAGATGGCGTCGACGAGCTCCTGTTCCTTGGCGCGTTCCTCGTCCGACTCGTCGCGCCAGGGCGCGCCCATATCCTTCAGCCGACCGGCTTTCTGGACGCTCACGGTGACCCCGGCCCGATCGAGCAGTCGTGGCACGCGCGGCCCGGCGGAGATGACGCCGATCGAGCCGACGATGGCGTTGGGGTTGGCCAGGATGCGGCGCGCCGCGAGCGCGGCCAGGTAGGCGCCCGAGGCGCCGGTGCCCCGGATCGCGGCCACCAGCGGCTTGGCCCGCGCGAGCCGCTCGAACGCGAGGAACAGGTCGTCCGAGGCGGAGGCCGAACCGCCGGGCGAATCGATGTCGAGCACGACCGCCGGGACACGGCGCGACTCGCGGAGACGGGCTGCGAGCTCCACGAGGACGCTGCTCCGACCGCCCCCGGCGATCGGCCCGTAGAGGCGTACCACGGCCACCCGGCCGAACGGGAAGCGTACGTGCAGTCCGGGGAGGCGCCTCGCGAGCCGCTCGCGCAGGGTCGTGAGGCCCACCCCGGGGGACGCGTCGTCCCTGGCGGAGTGCTCGGACCGGAACGAGGACGGTTCGGCACCGCCGGGCTGGTCGGGCTGGAGCGACCTGACGCGCATCGTGCAGGAGCCTACCGCATCCGCGCCGCGGGGTGCCTGCCCGGGCAACGATCGCTCAGGGTTCACCGCCGCGGGGCGCGTCGGGGTAGAGCTCGGCCAGCGTGACGTTCAGCGCGGCGGCAACCGGGACCGCCAACAGGCCGCCCAGCACGCCCCAGGCGGAGAGGCCGACCAGCACCGCAAAGATCGTCACGACCGGGTGGAGGTGCACGGCCCGCCCGATCACCACCGGCATCACCAGCTGATCCTCGACCTCGCGCACCACCAGGTAGACGCCCAGCACCACGAGCGCGAGTTCGGTGCCGCCATGCGAGAAGGCGACCGTGCCGGCGATCGCCGCCGCCGCCACGGGCCCCACCAACGGGATGATCTCGAGCACGCCGCTGACGAGCGACAGCGCCAAGGCGTACGGCACGTGGAGTACGGGTCCCAGCACGGCGTAGAGCGCCAGCGCGACCAGCAGGATCAGCGCGAGCTGGCCGCGCAGCCAGCGCCCCAGGACGAGGTGGATCCGCGCCGTGAGCGTCGCGGCGCGGGTCCGCTGGTCGGGCTGCAGGAAGCGCAGCGCGAAGGCCCAGAAGCGCTCGCCGTCGAGCAGGAGGTAGAACGAGACGATCACCACCAGGACGCTCTGCACGGCGGCGTCGCCCACGAGGGCCGCGATGTGCAGCGCGTCACGCGGCGTGGCCAGCGATTGCGCGATCGCGTCGTTCAGTTGGCGCGCGATTTCGCCGACGGTGATCCGCCGCGTCCCGATCTGGATGGCATCGTGGCCGAGGACCGCGCGCAGCGTTTCCGCCAGCGCTGCGGCACCGCCCGTGGCGAGTTCCTCGAGCTCGCCGATCAGTTGGCCCGAGACGATCCACACCGCGACCCCGATCACGACCAGGGTGACGCCGTAGAGGGCCAGCAGGACGAGCACACGCGGCAGGCGCGTGCGCACCTCGAGTGCGTCGATCAGCGGGCTGAAGGCATACGCGAGGACCGCGGCGATCACGAACGGCGCGAGGACGTCGCGGGCCAGCCACAGCACGACCAGTGTCGCGATCGCCAGCCAGACGAGTCGACGGCGCTGACCATCCGGAAGGGGATCGGTGGGATCCAGCATCACCCGCAGAGCTTAGTGGACGGGGAGCGGGCCGATGAGGAACGCTTGCTGCCCGCTGCCTCCGCGACGCGGTACCCTTGAGATGTCCCGCCGGGTCCCGGCGGCCCGGCCGCACGTCGAACGAGACCTTGTCATGTTGACCGTCGATCCGCGCAAGCTGCGCATGCCCACCCCGCAGGAGGCGCTGCCGGGGCGGCCCGACCCGCTGCCCGTGCCCGTCGCCCACTTCGTCAACGGCGCGCCGCTCCAACCGCCCTATCCCGAGGGTACCGAGGTGGCGACCTTCGGGATGGGCTGCTTTTGGGGAGCGGAACGACTGTTCTGGCAGACGCCGGGCGTCGTGGTCACGGCGGTCGGCTATGCCGGTGGTGTGACGCCGAATCCCACCTACCGGGAGGTTTGCACCGGGCTCACCGGCCACGCCGAGGTGGTCCGTGTCGTCTTCGATCCGCACGCCGTCACGTATGACGAGCTGTTGCGGCTCTTCTGGGAGAACCACGATCCGACGCAGGGCCACCGCCAGGGCGCCGACGTGGGCACGCAGTATCGCTCGGCGATCTACACGCACTCCGAGGCGCAGCGCCAAGCCGCCGAGGCGTCGCGCGACGCCTTCGCCCGTGAACTGGCCGCCGCCGGCTACGGGCCGATCACGACCGAGATCCGTCCCGCGCCGCCCTTCTACTTCGCCGAAGCGTATCACCAGCAATATCTCGCCAAGAACCCGGACGGCTACTGCGGGCTCGGCGGGACGGGCGTGGCTTGCCCTGTGGGACTGGGGGTCGACGCCCGCTAGGGTGGCTCGGTGACCAGTCGGTCGCCGAGCCGAGCGCTGCCCGGTCCACCGGCGCTCCGCGGCGATGAGCCGGAGCGGCCGAGGGCGCCTGAGGGCGTCCATCCCTGCTGCGGGACGCGGTGCCGGCGCGTCGACGCAGGTTTCGACGATCGATGAACAGCCGTGGGGCGCGGGGGGGGGCGTCTGGCGTCGGGTTTCCGTGGCAGGGGTGCGACCGACCTCCCTCCCTCGTTCGCCGCCTCGGGGCTTCCGGTCTGGTCGCTCGATTCGGTCAAGCGGGCCGTGCCGGCGCTCCGGTTGGGCGGCGTGCCGACGGTCACGGTGCGGGCAGAAGCCCCGTCGCGGTCGACCTGTTCACCGATCGTGGAACGGATGACGGACGCGGCGCGACCCGGCGCGTGATCAGGACGCCACCGGCACGACCGGGCGCGTGGCACGTGCTGTCCCCAGCAGCTCCTGCGCGCGTGTCGCCGCGGCGCGGCCCTGGGCCACGCAGTCGGGGATCCCGACGCCCTGGTAGGGCGCCCCTGCCAGGATCAGACTGGGTGTGTCGGCCAACCCCGCGAAGACGGCCGCCACGCGGTCCAGATGTCCCACCGTGTACTGCGGCATCTGGCTCGTCCAGCGCGCGAGCCGGACGAGCAACGGGTCCCCACGCGCCCCCAGCGTGGTCGCGACGTCTCGGATCGCGGCCGCGACCAACGCCGCGTCCGACATGCTGGCCGCGCGGCCGCTCCGCGAGCCGACGAACGCGCGCACCAGCACCGTCTCCTCGGGCGCTCGCCCCGGCCACTTCGCCGAGCTGATCGTGCAGGCGTCGATCGAGAGCGGCTCGCCGGCGGCGACCAAGAAGCCGTGGTCGGCCGGTGGAGCGGCGAACTGCGCCGTGCGGTAGCCGAGCGAGACGACCGCGGTGGTGCCGTGGGGGATGGTACGTAGGGTCGTGGCCACGTTCGTTGCCACGCCCTCGATCAGCCGCGCCGCCTCCGGCCCGGGCGTGGTCAGGATGACGACGTCGGGGCGGAGCCGTTCCCCGGTGGCGAGCAGGGCTTCGAGCGGGCGATCGGGACGCCGCCGCTCGAGGGCGCGCAGCGCCGTCCGCGGGCGGATCTCGACATCCGCCGCCTGCTGGAGCGCGCCCACCAGTGCGTCGACCAGCTGGCCCATGCCGCCGGCGAGCGTCACGAACGGTGAGCCATCGCCGTGGCGACGCGCTCGGCCCGCGGCGAGGCTCGCCAGCAAGAGGCTGCGGTGGGCGCGTTCCGCGTCGCGTAGCTGGGGCACGACCGCGAGCAGGCTCAATTCGTCGATCGACGTGCCGTAGACTCCGCCGAGCAACGGGCCGGCCAACCGATCGACCAGTGCGGCGCCGAGTCGACGCCGCAGGTGGGCGCCCACGCCGACATCGCAGGTCAGATCGTCGCGGGGCAGGACCAGGTCCAGCCCCATGCGGAGCTTTTCGCGCGGCGCAAAGAGCGGGGTCGTGACGAAGGGCCGCAACCGGGTCGGCAGCACCAGCCCCATCTCCTGCGGCAGCGGCACGAAACGGCCGCCGGTCCGGATCTGCACGACACGCGGTTCGCGGGGCCGGACGATCGCATCGCGGAGTCCGAGCTCGTGGGCGAGCTCGAGCGCCGCCGGTCGGTAGCTGACGAACGAGTCGGGGCCCGCCTCGACGAGGAAGCCGTCGACCCGCTCGGTGCGGAGTTTGCCGCCCAGCCGGCCGGATGCTTCGAGCAGGGTCGTCGGGATGCCGGCCCGCCCGAGCGTGTAGGCGGCCGTCAGCCCGGTGATGCCACCGCCGACGACGAGGACGCGCATGGGGCCCAGGTCAGGCCTGGGTGGACTCGACGGGCGGCACGTACGGACAGAGCGGATCCGCCTCCAGGTAGTCGCCCGTCGCGGCGAACGCCCGCGCCCGCGAGCCGCCGCAGACCGCCGCGTACGAGCAGCGCCCACAGCGCCCCCGCAACGCCGAGAGATCGCGCAGGCTCGTGAAGACGGGGTGGGTCCGGTAGATGGTCGCAATCGGTTGGCGGCGCACGTTGCCGGTCGCGTACGGCAAGAACCCGGACGGGAAGACGGTGCCGTCGTGGGCGACGAACATGATCCCGTTCCCGTCGCGCACGCCGAAGCCGCGGCCGACCGAGGTCGCCGCGATCGCCGCGTCGTCCAACCCTTCCTCGCGCATGCGCCGGATCGCGACGCGCCGATAGTGGGTCGCCTCGGTGGTCTTGATGGCGAAGGGCGCCTCGCGCGAGAGGTCGTAGAGCCAGTGGTTGAGCCGTTCCGATTCGCCGGGGGAGATCTCCCGCAGCGCCGACCCACGGCCCACTGCGATCAAGAAGAAGAGGCTCCAGCGGAGGATCCCGAGGCGGCCCATCAGCGTGTAGATGGCAGGCAGGTCGGCGAGCGTCTCGTCGGTGACCAGCGTGTTGATCTGCAGCGGGAGCCCGACCTGGTGCGCCCACTCGACGGCGCGCATGGTCATCGCGAACGTCCCAGGGACGCCGCGGAAGCCGTCGTGGCGTGTCGCGTCGGACCCATCGATGCTGAGCGAGATCGTCTGGACCCCCGCGGCGCGCAGCGCACCCAGCCGCTCCAGCGTCATGTCCGGGGTCACGGCCGGGGCGAGCGAGGTGCCGATGCCCCGTTCGGTGGCGGCCACCACTAGCACCTCCAGGTCAGGCCGGCGGAGCGGGTCGCCGCCGGTGAGGACCAGGTGGGGGTACGGCCGGCCGAACGCGGTGATCTCCTCGAGCAGGCGCAGGCCCTCGGCCGTGCTGAGTTCCGCAGGACTGCGCTCCGGGCGGGCGGTCGCCCGGCAGTGGCGGCAGGCGAGGCCACAGGCCTGCGTCAGCTCCCAGTACACGAGCATCGGCGCGCGAGCGAAGACGTACCCGTCGGGGCGGACCGCGCCGACGGCCGGCGCACGCCCCGGGACGGCTCGGTCTGTCTGCGCGGCGACGGGGCCGCTGGATTCGGCTGGGCCGCCGGGTCCGCCGGCGGGAGCGCGTCGAGCGTACGGCATGGGCATGGCAACCTCACTGCGAGTCGCGCGGTCGGGCGGGGGCCGACCACAGATGGGATGGACCGGCGAGCGCGTCGACCACGAGGTCGGCCAGCCCGGCGATGAAGACGGGATCATCGTTCATCGAGCGCGCCCGCTCCAGCCGGACGCCGACCTCGGCGGCGACGGCCCGGGCCTCGATGTCGATGTCGTAGAGGACTTCGAGGTGGTCGGCCACGAACCCGACCGGGCAGACCACGAGGTCCGTCACGCCCGCCGCCGCGAGCCGGCGGATCTCGTCCCGGATTTCGGGGCCCAACCAGGGCTCGTCGGTTCGACCGGCGCTCTGGAAGGCCACGCTGTGGCGCGCCAGGCCCAGCTGCGCAGCGACGAGGCCGGCCGTCCGGGCGACCTCATGGGGGTAGCGATCGCCCTCGGCGACGACCCGTGACGGCAGGCTGTGCGCGGTGAAGAGGACCGGGACACGGGTCGGGTCCGGGAAGCGGGCGAGCGCCTCGGCCGTGGCCGTGGCAAGCGCCGCGATGAAGCGCGGTTGATCGTGCCAGGACTCGACGAAGAGGGGCCGCGGGGCCGCGGTGCCGAGGGCGGCGATGGCGCGTTCGACGGCCTCGCGGTACCCGGCGGTGCTCGTCGACCGCTGTGGCGCGAGGGCGATGGCGACCAGCCGCTCCGCCCCGTCGGCCGCCATCTGCGCCACGACCTGTCCGATCCGCGGCTCGATGTGGCGCATCCCAGCGTAGACCGACAGCGCCATGCCACGTTCGGCGAGCTCGCGCTGCAGGCCGGCCCGCTGTCGCTCCACGATCCCCGAGAGGGGCGACGCGCCGCCGATCGCCCGGTAGCGGCCGAGCAGCTCTTCGAGGAGCGCGGGCGGCGGGGGATTGCCGTGCCGGATGTCGGTGTAATAGGCCTCGACCTGCGCCAACCGCTGGGGCCCGCCGTATGCCATCAGCAGCACGGCGTCGCGGGTCATCTGCGCGATCCTTCCGCGGACGCATGACCCCGGATCGTCGCGACGAGCAGGCGGTCGAGCGCTTCCGTCGTCCGGGCGAGCAGGTCCGTGGCCGCGTCGGTGTCGAGTCCGGTCCGCCGGCACAACGCGGCGAGCTCGCGCGTGAACGGCGCACGGAAGCGCAGGAAGAGCTCCACGGTCGCGGACAGCGAGAGTCCGTGGCGCCGGGCGATCGCGCCGTACCCACGGGCATCCGCCTCGGCGGCCGCCATCCACGCCTCGCGCTCCTCGCGGGCCGGCGCGTCGATGGCGCGGAGCAGCGAAGCGGCGAGTCGCCGTCCGTGGTCGCGGAGCACGGCGCGCTCCGGCTCCGGTAGCGCGCCGAGCGAGGACGGCGGCGGGGTCGTTCCCGCTGCGTCGCGCCGGTAGCCGCGCATCATCCGGCTCGGTGTCTCCCCGAGGTCAGCGAGGCGAGGTCGGCCGGGCCGCGCAGCAGGGAGGAGCCGACGCAGGCTGCTGCGGGAGAAGCGGCGGTGTCCGCCCGGCGTCGTGAACGCGGTGATCTGCCCCGCGTCGCCCCAGCGGCGCAAGGTCGCGGCCGAGACGCCGAGCAGTCGGCTCGCCTCGCGAGGGCTGAGCCACTCCTCGGCGCGCGGCTCCTCACGGCGCGACGATGGCGCTGCGCGGGCAGCGTCTCGTCCGAGCCGGCGCTGAGCGGGGGACACGACGGCCACCTCCCCGGAGAATCGATCGAACGTGCTGGAAACGATCAAATCTTCCAGCCACGTCGGCCGCCTTGCAGGCGCCATCCGGCCCGCTCGGAATGGGCCAGATGGCCTATCGTCGCGCGCGTGCAGCCGGGCCGACCCCTCCAGCTTCCGCCACGAGCTCGGCCGCGGCCGACGCGAGCTCAGCTCCCGTGCGCAGCGCCCGTTCCACCCCGCTCGAGCGCACCAGCAGCCGATCGTCCATCGGACGGACCAGCTGCAACGTGCGCCGGGGGACCGCGAGCAGGTCCGGCACGTCGGGCGTCGGGCAGGCGTCGGCAGACTCGGCCAGGACGATCAGCTCCTCGGCCGTGAGCGCGACCAGCGCCCCGCGCGGTCGCTCGTCCGGCCCCGTCGGTGGTGCCACGCCGTACAGGGCCACCGCGCCGCCTTCGCCGGCCTGCCGCATGATCGCCTCGGCGGCCGCCCGCCAGACCGCAGGCACCGCTCCGGTTCCCACGCTGCGCAGCCCTGGTGACGGGACCTCGCCGCGCAGCTCGCCCGCGATCCTCCGACGCAGCCAGGCGACCGGCGGCCCAACGGCGGAGCGGGACCCGCTGGCGTAGCGGACCGAGAGCCGCGCGTCCGCCGCGCGCACGGAGAAGCGCCGGTACCGCAGCAACCGGATATCCTCGATGGCGCCGATCCGCTCGAGCGGGACCACGACGGCGGGGTCCCGCATGTGCCACTCCACCCAGAGACCCGCCGCGCGCTCACCCAGCCCGAGGACCTGCCGGGGTGTCGTCACGAAGCGACGGCACGACCGGTCGATCGGCCGGACCGCCGGCGGAAAGAGCAGCGTCCGCTCGAGCGGCAGGGACCCGCAGGTGAAGCGCAGCACACGCAGCACCCCGGGCGGCAGGTCGGCCTCGGAGGAGGGGCGCGTGGGCCGCGCGGCCTCTGCCTGTGGATCGAGCCGCGCGGCGGCCGCGCGCGGCAGCGGCGTCTCCCACGGTTCCGCGGGGTCCACGATCTCGTGCGCCGCTGACGCCGCGGAACGGCGGGCGTCACGTCCGGGCGGTCGACTCATCTCTCATCCACCATGGCCCCTGTTGCGGGAGGGCGAGACCCCGCGGGTCCCCCGCGGGGGTACGGTCGCACGGCGGCGAGGCGTGCCGCTCGTGTCGGTCGGGACGATCCCGAGGGCCGAATGGCCCGCCGCGCGTCGCCCGCGCACGGCCGCTGCGGGTTCCGCCGCGCCTCGCCTACCCGCGGCCGCTGCGCCCCGGGCGCTCGGGACCGCTCCCCGCTCCCGTGCGTCGAATGGCCTCCACGATCTCATTCAGGTCCTCGGCCGAGAGCTGCAGGCGGGCCGCGCCGATCCACCCGTCGACCTGTTCGGGGGATCGGGCGCCCACGATCGCCCCGGTGACGCCCGGCCAGGCCATGACCCACGCCACGGCCACCGCAGCGACTGTGGTGCCACGCCGTTCCGCGATCGGGCGTAGCGCGTCGCGCAGTGCCAGGTTTGCCTCCAACCTGGGCGACTGGAACTGCTGGTCCCGCCGGCGCCAGTCGTCCGGATCCATGCGGTCGACCCGTTCCCGAGAGAAGGAGTTGGTGAGGATGCCGGACTGCATCGGGCTGTAGCAGATCACGCCGGTGCCGGCGGCGAGGGCCCACGGGATCACGTCGCCACCCGCGTCGCGGCGGATCAGCGAGAACGGCGGCTGGACCGAACCGACGTGGCCGATCGCCTCGCAACGCTCGAGCAGCTCGACGTCGAAATTGCAAACGCCAGGCACGCGGACCTTCCCCTCGCCGACCAGGCGGAGCATCTCGCCCCAGGAGTCCTCTACCGGCGTCCCGCTCTCGTCTGGCCAGTGGAACTGGTACAGGTCGATCCGCTCCACACCGAGCCGCCGCAAGGAGTCCTCGCATTCGCGTCGGATCGACTCCGGGCGGAGCGTGCGCGTGGGTGGCCTCAGGCGGTCATCGGGATCCCAGCGCAGGCCGCACTTCGTGAAGATCAAGGGTCGGTCGGCGACGGGGATCTGCCGTAGCGCCTCGCCGACGACTTCCTCGGAATGCCCCAGGCCATAGACCGCGGCGGTGTCGATCCAGTTCACCCCGAGGTCGACGGCATGGCGGATCGCTCGGATCGACGCTGCGTCGTCCTGGCGACCCCAGCCGAACGCCCAGTCGCCCCCGCCGATCGCCCACGCGCCGAAGCCGACGGGCGTGATCTCCAGGTCCGAGGTGCCCAGTCGCCGGGTGGGGAGCGCCGCGGATGGCGTCGAACTTGTCCACTCTGTCATCTCTGCAGCTCCTGCCCGCTCGGTTCACAGCCAACGGAGGAGCGCTTCCGGCCACGTCCTGAGGCCGATGACGGGCACGTGCATGCCGCTTCTGCCCAGCGCCCGCGTCTCCATGCTGCCGATAGCGTACCCGATGCGTGGGGTCCGCTTCAGCCCCGTCAGCCCTGCACCACCACGGTCCCGGTCATGAAGGGGTGGATGGCGCAGTGGTAGGCGAAGGTCCCGGCCTTGGTGAAGCGGAACGAGAATGTGGCTCCGGGCGGGAGCGTCCCGCTGTCGAAGGCACCAGCGTTGGCGGTGACGGTATGGGCGACCTGGCCGGTGTTGCTCCAGGTGACGGTTGTGCCGACGGTGACGGTGAGCACGGCGGGCGTGAAGCCGAAGTCGACGATCTTGGCTGCGACGGCGGTCGGGGCGGGCGCAGCGGACCGCCGTGCACTGGGGGCGGCGGTCGTCGGCGCGAGCGTGGCCCGGGGCGAGGCGGAGGGCGTGGCGTTCCGTGTCGGAGCCGGGGCCGGCGTGCTCCCGGATCCCGTGGCGCCGGAGACGGAGCTGCCGGGTCCGCGCGAGGCGAGGGCGCCGCTCGGCGTGCCTGCTGCGGACGACGCGGGGCTCGGCCCCGTGCTGCCGGTCGGCGCGAGGGCCGTGGCGCTCGGCGCACCACAGGCGCTGATGAGCAACGCCGCCGCCGCGAGCAGGGAGGGGAGGCGGGTCCGGGACATCGCAGTGCTCCTCTTCGTTCGAGAGCCTCACCGTTCGAGGGCCGCGCCGGGGATCGGACCGCCGTTGCGGCCGATCCGACCGGCGGCGTCCCGCGCGCCTGGCGAGCGGCTCGGTTGCCAGCGCGGCGCTCTGGGCGGCGTCGCCAGCCGGCGACGCCGTCTGCAGGCGGTACGTCGGGGTGGCCCGGTCGGTTTCAGACGACGGTGGCCGCGGGTCCGATCGACATGGCATGCGCTCCCGGAACCGAGCGGAACGTCCCGTCGCACGGGAAGTGCAGCGCCCGGAACGTCGCGCGCGACCTCGGCCGATGTGCGCGACACTAACCCCGTCGATCGTCGATTGCAGCGAGCAAGGGGGCAGTCATGCGTCGCAGGGTCGTCCGCCTGATCGAAGCCCAGGAGTGGTGGGCGCGGCCGGTCGGTGAGTGGAACCAACGATGGCTCGCGGCGGCCTTCGGCGCCGCGGGGCCGGCGAAGGACCTCCTCAACGGGGTCTGGCTGGGCCACCCCGTGCACCCGGCGGTCACCGACGTCCCGGTCGGCGCGCTCACCGTCGCCGCCGTGCTCGACATGACGGGGCACCGCCGGGCCGCGGACCTCGCCGTCGCGACGGGTGTGGCCGGGATGGTGGCATCGGCCGTGACCGGCGCGGCCGACGCGGTCGACACGTACGGCCGATCCCAAGTCCAGGCCACGGTGCATGCCTCGCTGATGGTGGGCAGCCTGACGGCCTACCTGGCTTCACTCGGCCTGCGGGCCGCGGGCCCGGCCGGTCGGCCGCTCGCCGTGGCCCTCTCGCTGCTCGGCTACGCCGGGATGGCCGCGGGCGCCTATGTCGGCGGTGAGCTCGCGTACGGGTCGGGCAACATGGTCGACCGGCACGCCTGGCGGGCCGCCGGCGCCCGCTGGCGCCGACTCGATGTGGCGGAGCTGCCCGAGGGTGCGTTGGTCCGGGCGAAGGCGGGCGCAGAGCCGCTCGTCCTGTACCGGGCCGGCGAGACGGTGCATGCGCTGCACGCGACCTGCGCCCACGCTGGCGGGCCGCTCGACGAGGGAACCGTGGTGGACGGGTGCGTGCGTTGCCCGTGGCACGGTTCGCAGTTCCGCCTCAGCGACGGCCGTGTCGTCCATGGGCCGGCGGTCTACGACCAACCGGCCTACGAGGTGCGGGCAGTCGAGGGAGGTCTGGAGGCGCGACGCTTGCCCGCGCCGATCGACTGACGGGCGCGCCCTCGCCCGGACCGTCGGCCCGCGCGCCCACCGCCCGTCCGGTGGTCAGCTCGCGGGGGGCGTCGCGCTGGCGATCTCCGGCGACTCCCAGATGTTGGCCTTGGCCTTCTGGGCACTGTACCAGTTGGTGAATGCCGCGCCCTGCAGGGTGGTCAGCTGGGACGAGTCGACCGGCCGGGCCGCCTTCTCGCTGATCTCGTACAGGTAGATCCCGTCCGATCGGGTTTGTGGCGCGCTGACCTGCCCTGGCTTGAGGCTGAAGAGGACGTTTTCGATCGACTGGTCGAGCTGGAGCGGCGCGATCCAGCCCATGTCCCCGCCGGAGGCGGCATCGGTCGCGTCGGAGTTCGCCTTCGCGATCGCCGAGAAACTGGCACCGGGGGCCGCGAGTTCCTTCTGGATCTGCGCCACACGCTGCTGCGGCGCGGGACGACTCGCGACGTAGAGGATCACGTGGTAGCCGTACTGTGTCTTCACCGGCCCGATGATCTGGTCCGGTGTGTGGGTCCCGGTGAAGAGGGGTGCCGAGAACGCGGGCACCATCGAGGATTGGGTGAACCAGCCGAGGTCGCCGCCGTTGGCGCCGGAGGCTTTGTCGTCGCTCTCGGTTTTCGCAAGCGCGGCGAACGCTGCGGCGCGCTTGGCGGGGTCGCTGATCGCCCGTAGTTTGTCCGCAACCGCCTGGGCCTTCTTCTCGGCCTCCGCCCAGGAGGGATCGCTCGCCGGCACCGAGCTGGCGTTGTTGGGGTTGCCCTTCGGGCTGAAGAGGATGTGGGAGGCACGTACCTCCGGGCCGGTGATGGGGTTCCCTTGTGTGCCGGTGGTGGCGACCTCGATCTCCCAGGCGTGCACCTGCTCGATGTTGCCCGTGGTGGCCTTGGCGGTGATCGCCTTCTGGAGCTTCTGCGCCAGAAGGTTGTAGCGGACCGCCTCGCGGTAGGCCGAGAAGTTGACCCCCGCCTGCTCGATCTGTTGCTGGTAGTTGGGGTTGGTCTTGGCGGGCACGATGTCGGTGACCTTCCCAATTCGATAGGTGCCGTCGGCGCCGCGGATCACCCCGGTCATGCCGTTGAGCGGCAGCTTGAAGAGCGCGCTGACCCA
>JAKAMV010000885.1 GCA_021812735.1 Chloroflexota bacterium
TCAACCCCTGCGCATTCGGCGTCCTCATCCTGTTCGCCACCTTCGCGCTCGGCCTGGCGGCGCGCGAGTCCGTCGCATCGGGCGGGCCATCGACCGCCGCGGCGTCAAGGCGTGTGCTCGGTCTCGGGTCCCTGTTCGTGGCGGGCGTCCTGGTCACATACTTCCTGCTCGGCCTGGGCATGCTGTCGGCCATCGTGACGGCGACCAACTTCGGGTCGAGCCACCTGCCGAGCCGAGTCGCGGCCCTGATCGCCATCGGGATGGGCATCTGGATGCTGCGCGACGCCCTGCTTCCCGACGCCCCCCTGCAGCTCGCCGCGCCGCACGCGCTCCACGGCAGGATGCGCTCCTGGGCGCGCACGAGCTCGCCGGTCGCGCTGATCGGCGGGGGCGTGCTGATCGGCCTCTGCACGGTCCCGTGCAGCGGCGCCGTGTACCTCGGCGTGGTGGCATTCCTCGGGGCCGGCGGCAGCGTGGCGGCGGGCCTCGGCGGGCTGGTTCTGTACAACGTCGCCTACATCACGCCGCTCGTCTTGCTCCTGGTGTTGGCCAGCCGTCCGGGCGTCATCCGGACGATCAACCGCTGGCACCTCGAGCACGCCGGCGGCACGAAGCTCATGCTCGCCGGTGTCGTTCTCGTGATGGGGTTCGCGATCCTGCTCACCGTCTGACGCAGGCGATCGCGCCCCCCTGCCGCTGCACGACGGAGGCCACCTTGGACCTGGCACTGATGGGTCGCGTCCTCGCGCTCCGGGGCTCGCTGCGGCAGCGAGACCACTGGGACCGGGCGGAACTCGACGAACACCGCGCCCGAGCGCTGCGGGACCTCCGCCGGTTCGCCGTCGAGCGGTCGCCGTTCTACCGCCGGATCCATGCCGGGCTCGAGGACGCGCCGCTCGAGGCGCTGCCCACCGTGACCAAGGCCGAGCTCGCGGCCAACTTCGACGAGGTCGTCACGGACCGCGGGATCCGGCTGGCGGAGGTGGAGGCGCACCTCCGATCCACGACCGGCGACGCCCGATTCCGCGATCGCTACCGCGTCGTGTCGACGTCGGGCACGACCGGCGTGCGCGGCATCTTCCTCTCCGGCCCCGCCGAGTGGGCCGCGGTCGTCGGCTCGTACAACCGCGCCCAGGAGTGGGCCGGCGTCGCCGCCTCGCCGACGCACCGGATCCGGCTCGCGGTCGTGAGCACGACCACGGCGTGGCACCAGTCCGCGCGCGTGGGCGCGAGCGTCGGTAACCCGCTCGTGCGCACGTTGCGGGTCAACGCCACCGACCCGGTCGCGGAGATCGTCGAGAGGCTCAACGCCTTCCAGCCCCATTCGCTCGTCGGCTACGCGTCGATGCACCGCCTGCTCGCCGAGGAGCAGCTCGCGGGCCGGCTGCGCATCTCGCCCGCCGCGGCCATGTCCGCCTCAGAGGTGCTGACCGACGCCACGCGCCGCCTGGTGGCACAGGCATGGGGCCGACAGCCGTTCGACGTCTACGCCGCAACCGAGACCGCGGGCATCGCGTCCGAGTGCGAGCAGCACGCCGGACTCCACCTCTACGAGGACCTGGTGATCACCGAGGTCGTTGACGAGCAGAACCGCCCCGTGCCCGTCGGCGCGTTCGGGGCCAAGATCCTGGTGACGGTGCTCTTCAGTCGGACCCAGCCGCTCATCCGCTACGAGATGAGCGACAGCGTCCGGCTCACGGAACGCCGGTGCCCGTGCGGCCGCCCCTATGCGCTGCTCAACGCGATCCAGGGCCGCCAGGAGGACATCCTCCGACTGCCTGGGCGCAACGGCGGGCTGGTCGCGGTCCACCCGCTTGTCTTCCACGACGCCCTCGACCGCGTGCCCGCCGGGGAATGGCAAGTCGTCCAGGATGGCGAGTCTCTGCAGCTGTTCGTGGCCGGGCCCGGCCCGGGCTTCGACGGCGCCGCTGTGACAAGGGAGATCCGGGCCCGCGTCGAGGCCGCCGGAGCGGAAGTGCGCCAGGTGACGTGGCACGAGGTCCCGTTCATCGCGCGATTGGCTTCGGGGAAGGCTCCGCTCGTCTGGGCCGACCAGGGCGTCAGGACCCCTGCGCCGCCGCCGTGATGAGGAGCACGAGCGCCCCTAGTCCGGCCTGGGCGCGGGCCGTCCAGACGAGGCGTGCGCCGAGCGCCGGCGGGGAGTCCTCGCGCCCCGCCCGAATCAAGAAGCCGTCGAGCAGCGAGCCGACGACGAGCATGGCGACGACCACGAGGTGCTTCGCCAGGAGCAGGCCTGCCCAGGCGCCCTGCACCTGACCAAGCCCCAGGTACCGCGGGTCCGCGGTCTGGAGACCGATGCCTGTGGCAAGGAAGACGCCGAGCGACGCCAGGACGAACGGCAGCGCGCGCCGCTCGATGGCCGCCAGCAGCGTGCCGGCCGGCAGGCGGTCGGCGACGCCGTCGCCAGGGACCCGGGAGACGGCCGGGATGAGAACGATGGCGAGGAGCACGTAGTAGCCGACGAGAACGACCGTCGCGAGCAGGTGGCCCCAGAGCAGCCAAGAGGCGAGCGGCATCACGATCCTCCTGCCGAGGCCCCAGTCACAAGAGGAGCAGGGGATTGACGAGGCGGCCGCCCATCTCGATGCGCACGTCGAGGTGCGGGCCGGTGGAGTTGCCAGTCGACCCGACTTCGGCGATCCGCTGCCCGCCCGCGACACGCTGGCCGACCGACACGAGCACCCGCCTGCTGTGATTGTAGGTCGAGATCATCCCATCGGGATGGCGCAGGACTACGACGAACCCGCCCCCGTTGTCCTTCCAGCCCGCCCACGTGACCACGCCCGCAGCGACCGCCCGAATGGCCGTACCGGACGGCGCAGCGATGTCGATACCGGGATGCCGGCCCGAGAAGGTCGTCGTCACGACTCCCCGAACCGCGAGGGGCCACCGATGGGCGGAGGTCACCGGTCTCGGCGCGGGCTTGCGCGTCGGCTTAGGTGTTGGCTTGGGCCTTGGCGTCGGTGCCGGATCCTGAGCCACGGCTCGCCCGCCGGGAACC
>JAKAMV010000175.1 GCA_021812735.1 Chloroflexota bacterium
TTCTCGGTCCTGGCCCGGCTGGCCGAGCGGGTCGGCGGGCGGGTCTCGGCGCCGGACCTCTGGCGCTGACCGCGCAGGCCCCGGAGGGGGCCAGACGCCCCCTCCAGTTGGTCGAGATCAGCGGGGCGCGGCGGTCAGTGACAGCGGTGTCCGTGGCACGGCGTGGGCTCGGGGTTGGGCTCGGGCGTCGGCCGCGGCGTCCAGGTCGGCCGCGGCGTCGGCGTCGGCGAGGGTGTCCGGGTGGGACTCGCTGACGGTGAGGCCCCGGACGACGGTGAGGGCGAACCCGCGCCCATGGCGCACCCGGTGCCGGTTTGGGCTGCGGAGCAGATGCCGGACGCGGAGCCGGCCAGGCTGGTCGCGGTGGCGTTGCCGAGGAACAGGGCAGCCGCCACGACAACCGCGGCGACCAATGAGAGCAGGAGCGCGTATTCGACCAGGCCCTGACCGCTCGTCTGGTGGCGAGGTTCGCGTTGCACGATAGGCGCCTCCTCCGGCAGGCGCCGACCGCCGGCGGCGGACGAAACGCCCTGGACGAGGCTCTCCCGACGGTCCTAGCCGGCGCCATTACCTTCGTACCGCCGCGGTGCGCGGTCACACCGCACGTCCCGGGCGCCGTGCGCCAGCGAGGAATCGGGGCGGGCCCGCCGGCGCCGTGCCGTCGGGCCCGTCAGCACGGGGTTCAGGCTCCCGTGAACGTCGCCACGGACTGGTTGGTCCCGTCAGAGACGAGGACCACCACGCCGGCGCCGGATCGGGCGGCGAGGAAGTCCTTCATCTCGGTCCGCGTCAAGTTGACCTGGACCGTGTCGCTCGAGACCTTCTCGACACCCATCCCGGTCCGGTAGGCGATCTCGGCCGTCGCGACTTCACCGGCATTCGTGGGCGTGCCGGCGTCGACATCGACCGTCCACGCGGCGTCGGGCAGGAGGCCCTTGAGCTGCGCGGTGATCGTGCCGGTGCCGTTCTCATGCTCGATCACCGTGGCGTTGCCGGTGGTGACGTTGAGCGGCGTGACGGCGGCCGACCAGACGGTGGGGTTGGACGGCGCGGTCGCGCCGGGCGAGCTCGACGGGCTCGGGCTGCTCGAGGGGCTCGCCGACGCGGCGGGGCTGGGCGACGGCGACGCACTGGGACTCGGTGACGGGGCGGGTGACGCCGCCATCGTGATGCCTGCGATGCCGAGCGTCAGGAGCCCGGCGGCCACGGTGAGCGCAAGTTTGCGCATCGTCTGCGATCTCCACTGGCCCGCCGTTCCTGCCGTCGAGAGGGCCGGCGGCAGCGGCGGTGGTGCCCGGACCATCGCAGGCTGCCGATGAAGCCACGATGAAGCTGCCGCCGGAGAAGGAATCTCTGCCTCGCGTCAACCGCGCATGAAGGCGCGGGGCCCACGATCAGCGCATGCGCACCCTCCTCCTCGAGGACGATGCCCGACTCGGGCCGCTGCTCGCCCGCGGCCTGCGCGCCGAGGGCTATGCCGTCGACCCGGCCACCACCGTTGAGGAGGCGCGCTGGCTGGCGGAGCAGAACGCCTACGACGTGCTCGTCCTCGACATCATGCTGCCCGACGGCGACGGGATGGCCCTCACGGCGGATCTCCGCGCGGCCGGCAACTGGACCCCGACCCTGCTGCTCACGGCGCGCGATGCGGTTGCGGATCGGGTCCGGGGGCTCGACGTGGGCGCGGACGACTATCTGGTCAAGCCGTTCGCCTTCGAAGAGCTGCTCGCCCGGATCCGGGCGCTGGAGCGGCGCGCCCCCGCGCCGCGCCCCGTGGCGGTGGAGGTGGGCCGCCTGCGGGTTGACCCATCCCGCCGGGAGGTGACGGTCGACGGTCGGCGAGTCCCGGTCTCCGCCCGCGAGTTCGCCCTCCTCGAACTGCTCGCCCGTCGCGCCGGCCAGGTGCTGGACCGGGGCACGATTCTCGAGCATGTGTGGGACTGGGCCTACGACGGCGTGTCCAACGTGGTGGACGTCCACATTCACGCGCTGCGCTCCAAGCTCGCCGGGTATCCGGGCGCACCCGCCATCGAGACCGTGCGCGGCGTCGGGTACGTCCTCCGGGACACCGCACCGGGATGACCATCCGCGCCCGCCTGGCCCTGTGGTACGGCCTCGCGATCGCCGTCACGGTCTCGAGCGTGAGCGTCGTGGTCTGGGTCCGGCAGACGTCCGAGGCGCGCAGCGCCGTGGACGAGGCCCTCGCCGTGCAGGCGGCCGATGCCGCCGCCTCGTACGGGTCGAGCGACGGCGCGGGGACCCTCAGCGAGGACCCGGCCCGGCCGGGGATCTTCACCGTCGTGTTCAACGGGCAGGGGAAGCTGGTCGGCGCGTCGCGATCCGCGCCGGCGGGGCTCCCGGAGCCGGACCTCGGCACCTCCACCTGGAAGCCGTCCGGCTCGCCGGCAGGGACGGCCCTGTACGCGGTCACGGGGCGCGACTCGGCGATCATCGTGGCGGGGCAGTCCCTGGCCGCGACAGACGCGGCCGCGGCGCATCTCGCCGGCGTCCTGGCCGCGACGACGGGCGCCGCCGTGCTGATCTCGATTGTCGGAGGCTGGCTCCTGGCCTATCGCGCCCTCCTTCCGATCGCGCGCATCACCGCCGAGGCGGACCGCATCGACGCGGCCGAGCCGCGCCTCGCCGTGCGCCTCCGGGCCCCCAACCCGAATGACGAGCTTGGCCGCCTGGCCGACACCCTGAACCGACTGCTTGACCGCGCGGACCGGAGTGTCCATGAGCAGCGGGCCTTCGTGGCGGCTGCGTCGCACGACCTTCGCACGCCCATCGCCGCGCTGCGGGTGGAGCTCGAGCTGGCGCTGCGCCCGGGCCGCCCGGTCGACGGCATGGCGCCCGCGGTCACGGCCGCCCTCGGCGACGTGCGGCGGCTGGCCAGCCTCGCGGACGGGCTCCTCGGCCTGGCCGCCGCCGAGTCCGACGGTCGCGTCCCCGATCCCGAGCCCGTGGACCTGCGTCCGCTGGTCGAGGACGCCGTCCGGTTGGCGCGCGGCGCGGCGCCGCACCGAGGAGCGGCCGTGTCGCAGGAGATCGACGACGCAGTGGTCCTCATCGACCGCGTGCGGCTGTCGCAGGCCCTCGTCAACCTGCTCTCCAACGCGGTCCGCCATGACCCGAACGGTGACGGCGTCGTCGTCCGCGCACGGCGGGTGACCCAGCTCGGGAGCACCGGCGCCAGCGAGTCGCTGGAGCTCGACGTCCTCGACCGCGGCCCGGGCGTGCCCCACGACATGGTGGACACGCTGTTCATGCCGTTCGCCCACTCTCGCGTTGACGGGTCCGGCGCGGGCCTCGGCTTGGCCACGGCCGCGGCAGCCGTGCGGAGTCTCGGCGGGCGGATCGGCTACCGTGACCGGCCCGGCGGCGGCGCCTGGTTCTGGATCCGCGTGCCGACCGCTGACGCCGCGGCGCTCGGCGGGTCGGTGGCGCGCGCTGCCAGCCCTCGTCCGGCATGACCTGCGGCACCGCCATGCCGAGCGCGCCGCCGTCCTCGCGGACGCTGGCGTGCGGCTGGACGGGCGCCCGGCCGCACGCATGGGGGCCTCAGCCCGGGATCTGCCCGAGCGTCACCTGAACCGTCCGGGTTGATCCGCTGGCCGTCTTCACCACGACCGGGACCGTCTGGCCTGGCTGCAGCCCGGCCAGCACCACGGCGAGCGTGCTCGAGTCAAGGGTCGGCTTGCCGTCGATGGAGGTGATGAGCTCGCCCGCCTTGATCCCGGCTGTGGCGGCCGGCCCGCCGCGGGTGACGCCGTACACCAGGACGCCCTGCGCGCCGAGGACGTCGGCCGACTGGATGCCCAGGTACGCGCGGTGCGAGTTGGTGACCTTGCCGTCGCGGATGAGCTGGCCGGCGAAGTCGCTCACGTCGTTGGACGGGATGGCGAAGCCGATGCCCGCGGCGGCACCGCCGATCTGCTGGTCCACGGCCGCGAGGGTCGGGATTCCCACCACGTCGCCGCTGATGTCGACGAGGGCGCCGCCGCTGTTGCCCGGGTTGATCTCCGCGCTGGTCTGGATCGTGCCCGGGAGGGTCGCGCCGCCCGGCTCGACCACCGTCCGCCCCAGCGCGCTCACGATGCCCTGCGTGACGCTGGACTGCAGCCCGAGCGGATTGCCGACCGCCATGACGATCTGGCCTACCTGGAGCTTGGAGGAGTCGGCGAAGGTTGCCGGCTGGAGCCCGGTGGCGTCGATCTTGATCACGGCGACATCGTTGGCGGCGAAGGTGCCGACCAGACGACCCTTGAACTGGCGGCCGTCCGCAAGCGTCACCGTGAAGGTCTTCGCGCTGCCGACGACGTGGGCGTTGGTCACGATGTCGCCGGAGGTGTCGTAGATGATCCCGGAGCCCAGCCCCTGGCTGGTCTCGATGACCACCACGGAGGGGGCCACCTTGCGCACGACCGCCTCGTACTCCTGCTGGAGCTGGTCCAGCGCGTTGCCGGCGCCGCCGATGATGGCGGGCGCTGCGCTGGGCGAGCTGGAAGGGGCCGCGGAGGCCGCCGTGGCCGCGACGGCGCCCGTGGGCGGCGCGCTCGAGGCCGGGCCGGTCGCCAATGCGGCAGCCGAGCCGCAGGCGGCGACGACGATCATGACCGCGACCAGCAGCGGCACGAGACGCACGGGCGCGTGCGGGCCGGGGAGGCGGATGGGATCCGATGCCGCGCTCAGCCGGCGCGACCGGAACGAAGGACGCATAGCTGCTCCGATCTCGCGACGCCGGGGCGTCGTCGCACCCGCGCCCCCCGCCGCGTCGCGACCCTCCGGTCGCCGCGCCTGCTCGGCCGCCCGTGGCCGAGGAGTGTCCGGCACTGGATCGGGCGGCAACGACGTGGCCGTCGTTCTAACTCAGCCGGGAGCCTAGACCGCGACTCTTGCGTCCCTCTGAGAATGCCCCGCCGCGGAGGGCAGTCGCGCCGGGCCGCCGCGCGTCGCGACCCGACGCGGCCCCTGGATACCGGCCGGACCGGTGGTACGGAGGGTGCGTCGGTCGACCCACGCTGCGCTCTGTTCCGGGACACCGTCCCTGCCGGTATCTGGAACTGATTCGGTGGTTACCACCGCCCACACCGGTATTGCGGTAGGGCTCGGAAGGGGCCGCCGCCTCGCCGCCACGCGACACCACATCGACCGCCCGCCCCGCCGCCACACCGCCGTCGCGGGGCCCGCCGCGCCAAGGACCGGGGACGGTAGCCTGTGGGCATGCCCACCAGAAAGCCAGCTCCCACGCCCCCGAAGTCTGTCGCCGGGACCAGCTTCTGGCCGCGCCCTGCCAAGATCGCGTTCATCGGGTCGCACGGCGTCCGCAAGACCAGCGCGCTGCTGGCGTTCGCCGCCGAGGCCCAGCGCGCGGGCCTCTCGGTGGAGCTGGGCCGCGAGGTCGTGCGCGACAACCCGCTCGGGATCAACGAGGGCGCCACCGGCGAGGCGCAGCTCTGGGTCCTGGTCTCGCAGGTCCGCCAGGAGCTGGAGCTGGCGCGCAGGGCCGACGTCCTCGCGACCGACCGCGGCGTGATGGACAACTTCGCCTACTACCTGCGCTCGTGCGGCGGCGCGGACGAGTTCGGGGCGGCGCCGCTGGTCGGGCGCTGGTCGCGGACCTACGACCTCGTCGTGCGCCTCCTGCCCGACGTGGCGCTGCAGGCCGACGGCGTGCGCTCCACCAGCGACGCGTTCCGCGACGAGGTGGAGGCGATCCTCGACCGGGTGCTGCCGGGGCTCGTGCCGGCCGACCGCCTGGCCACCCTCCGGGCGTCCGAGGCCACCAGCCGGTTCGACTGGTTCTCGGTCCTGGCCCGGCTGGCCGAGCGGGTCGGCGGGCGGGTCTCGGCGCCGGACCTCTGGCGCTGACCGCGCAGGCCCCGGAGGGGGCCAGACCCTCGGGCGGCAGGCGACCCGGGCTACCATCCCTCGGCCGGCTTGTCCCTTGGGGCGGCCGTCAGCTCGGCCGTGGCCAGCTCGCCCGACGCGGCATCGAGCGCCACGCGCAGCCTGGCCTCCCCACCGCGGGCAGCCTGCACTGCCCAGGTCGCGGTGGTCCTCCCGTCGCCGGCGATCGGCAGCCCCAGCCGCAGCTCCCCGAAGCGGGCGGACCCTGCCTGCGCCGAGCGCGCATAGGCATCACGGTCGAAGACGGCGGCGATCAGCAGGCCGGGCGGCAACGCCGATCCAGTGGCGGCGGCCTGGAGGATCGCCTCGGCGGCGGCCACCAGGATGGCCGAAGGGTCGGGAACCGCCTCCACCGTGAGCCACTGGAGCCTCGGCTCCGGCTCGGGGGTCATCTTGGCGCTGATCCGGACCCAGCCGCGCTCGCCCCGCCGCCACCAGGTGCGCTCGGCGGGCGTGCCGGAATCAGCGGTGCGCCCGAGATCAGGCCGGAGCGGACGACCGACGCTGGCGACGACGGCGTCGACCGCCGCCCGGCGACGATCGCGGGGCTCGTCAAGGTCCATGTTCATGGCGAACAGCCGGTCGGCCGCCGACTCATCCCACGCGTCCAGCAGCCGGTCCACGGCCTCGACGGCACCCGCCGTGGCCGGCAACGGGACGAGGCGGCGCCGCGGGGCCACGTCCGCCAGGACGAGGGCGCGCAGTGCGTCGCCGGCCACCGGCCGCATCGGTGCGTACCGCAGGCTGCCCAGCGCGATCACGCCGAGGCCGGTCCCCGGGTGCCACGCCATGTGGGACCCGTACCCTGGGTACCCGCCCGAGTGGGAGACCACCGTGCCGAGCTCGGCGTCCTGCGCGACCTCGAGCCCGAAGCCGTAGGCCGAGGCGACAACCGCCGGCGGTTCGTGCGGCACCTGACCCGGGATGCTCAGGCCGATCGGGCGGTGGCCCTGCTGCATCTCGCGCCGCGACGCGCGGCGGAGCGGATGCGGGCCCTCGGGATCGGAGCGGGCGGGAAACGCGTCCAGGAACCCCACGACCCAGGCGGCGAGGTCGCGGACGGTCGAGAAGACGCCGCCCATCGCGGCCAGCGCGCCGTACGGGTCGCGGCCCTCGCGCACGAGCTCGTCGCCGCGCCGGACGTAGCCGTGGACGAGCCGGCCAGCCGGGACCTCCTCCTCGAGGTAGCCCGAGGCGCCCATGCCGAGCGGGGTCAGGAGGCGGTCGCAGACGACCTCACGGTACTCACGGCCGGCGGCCGCTGTGATCACGCGGCCGAGGATCCCGTAGCCCAGGTTCGAGTACTCGAACACGACGCCGGGCGGCAGCGCGAACGATGGGCCCTCGGAGAGCAGCCGCTCGAACGAATCGAGCGGCAACCCCTGCTGTCGGTCGCCCCAAGGGTCGTCGGTGGCCAGCCCGCCTGACATCGTCAGCAGGTCGCGGATCGTCACCGGCGCGGCGTCGGCGGCATAGGGCCGCCAGTTCGCCAGGGCGGGCACGTGGATCCCCACGGGGTCATCCAGGCGCAGCCGACCCTCGTCCCGGAGCAGCAGGATCGTCGCCGCGGTGAACGACTTGGTCATCGACGCGATCCGGAACACGTGGTCGGCCGAGGGCCGCGTCGGATCCTGCGTGCCGACGGTGCCGGCGCCGCCGCTGTGGACGAGCCGCCCGCCGCGGACGACACCCCACGCCATGCCGGGCACGCCGCAGTCCTCGCGGGTGCGCGCGAAGCGGGCGTCGAGATCGGCGAGGGCGGTGTCGATGTCGGTCATGCCCTGATGATGGGGCATGCCCGCCGGCCGGGGTCCGCGTGCGGCCGGACTCCCCCTGGCCGCCCGCTGCCAGCTGCCAGCCGCGTGGCCGGCATAAGTGAAGGGCCGTGCCGGGGCAGGTCCGAGGCCGACCGGCGGCCACGGGCCGCTACCCCTCCGGGTCCAGCAGCTCGAGGCGGATCCGCTTATTGATCCGGCCTTTGGACTCGTACCCGGTCACCCGGATGCCGCCCACCTCGCGGGTGTTCGCGACGTGGGTGCCGCCGTCTGCCTGGAGGTCGAGCCCGACGATCTCGATGGTCCGGATCTGCTCGATTCCCTCGGGGAGCAGGTTCACCTTGGTCCGGATCAGGTCCGGGATGGCGAACGCCTCGGCCCGCGGCAGCACGTTCACGCGCACGTCGCGCGCCCGCCGCAGCTCCTCGTTGACCTTGGCCTCGATCTCGCCGACCAGCTCCCCCGACAGACGCTCGAACTCGAAGTCCATGCGCCCGGCGCCCGGCTCCATGTTCCCGCCCGTCACCAGCGCCCCGTAGTCGCGCCACACCACCCCGCACAGGGCGTGGAGCGCGGTGTGGGTCCGCATCAGCGCATACCGGCGGGCCCACTCCACGTCCACCGCCACGAGGTCGCCGGGTCGCGGCAGGGCACCGTCCTCGGGCGCCTCGAGCTCGTGGACGATCTCGCCGCCCACACGCCTCGCCGCCCGCACGCTCCAGGAGCGCCCGTCCACCGCCCGCAGGATGACGCCCCGGTCGGACGGCTGGCCGCCGCCGCCCGGGTAGAGGGCCGTGACGTCGAGCACCACCAGCGGCGCGCCCTCGCCCGCGGCCACCTCAAGGACCGTCGCCTCGAGGCGGCGCGCATATGCGTCCCGGTAGCAGACCTCGTCGACACGGGGTGTCACAGCGGCACCGTCAGGGTCCGACCGTGAGCGTGCCCGTCATGTTGGCGTGCACGGCGCACACGAAGGTGTACGTGCCGGCCGGCAGCGCGGGCACCTGGTAGTCGACCTGGGCGGGACCTGTGACGAGGTCGCCGGAGAACTTCTCGTTGCCGGACCCGTCCTTGATCACGACGTTGTGCATCGTGGACGCGTCCTGGTTGTCGAAGTGGATCGTGAACGGCGCGTTGGCCGGGGCGGACACGGCCGTCTGCTGGAACGCGATGTTCTGGGCCGTGATGTCGACGACGGCGCCGGTGCCGCCACTGGTGCCGCCCGAGGCCCCGGCCGACGGGGCGGCGCCGGACGCCTCGGCCGACGGGGCGGCGGCCGACGGGGCGGCGGACTGCGAGGGCCCCGGCGTCGGCGACGGCGTGGGCGGCGCGTAGGTCCAGTTCGGCGACTCGGAGGCCGCGCAGGCGGACACCAGAAGCGCGACGGCGAGCAGGACGATGAAGGTGGTGGGACGACGCATGGAGACCTCGAGCACGGGCAACGTGGAACGCGGGGAATCTACCGAACAACAGTCGTTTCCGTCACTGGCAGGCCCGAATCGGGCCGCGTCGGCCCGTCAGCGCCCTTTCGGGGACACCGCCGCGCCCTCGAGGCCCAGTCGGATCGCCACGGACGCGGCCTCGACGCGACCGGACACGCCCAGCTTGGCGAGGATGTTGCCCACGTGCACGCCGACGGTCTTCTGGCTGATGAACAGCCGATCGCCGATCTCGCGGTTGGTGCGCCCCTGGGCGATGAGGCCCAGCACCTCGAGCTCGCGCCGCGACAGGCCGAAGGTGTCCTGGCTGGCAGCGGCAGGCTGCGTCGCCGGGGCCGCCATGTGGATCGCCGCGGAGGGCGCGTCGGCGGCCGGCTCGGCGGCCACGGCCGAGGGCATCGGCGGGTGCTTGGCGGCCGGCTCGGCGAGGAGCACGTCCACCGCGGGCGGCAGCGGGATGAGCGCCCGCGTGGCGAGGTCCCGCAGGCGGCGCAGCAGCGGGCGGGCCCGCAGGTTGATCGCAAGCTGGACGGCCTCGCCCAGCGGCTCACGGGCGTCGACCCGGACGAGCCGTGCGTCGGTCCGGTCGCGCGCACCGCCCGGCCCGGCGATCGCGGCGGCGAGGATCGTCTCGGCCTGCCGCCATCTCGCGAGCGCCTCGCGGTACGGGTGGCCGATGGCGTGCCAGCGGGCAGCGATGTCCGCCCAGTTGGCGGGGTCGTCGCGCGCCATCAGACGGGCGTGGAAGGCGCGGGCGGTGGCGAGGCAGGCCTCGGGCTCGGACAGCGCGTCGCCCTCCTCTCGGACCCGGGCGACCGCCGCCTCGGCTTCGGCGAGGATGCGGTTGGCGCGCTCGCGCGACGCGGCAACGTCGCCGATCCGCCGCCGGTCGCGCGCGTCAGCGACGATCGCGGACTCCACCTCCAGCGCCGTCATCGCCATGCGGGCCACGAGCGCCCAGTCCTCGGTGCCGCGCAGGCGGGCCCAGCCTCGCTCGGCGGCGCGGCGCGCGTCGGCCAGGTCGCCGCTCCACATCGCGTAGGCGGCCGTGGCCTGGTAGGCGGGGATCGCGAACTGCAGGTCGCCCCCGGTCTCGAGCTCGACGAGGATGCGGCCGAGCAGCAGGCCCGCCTCCTCGCCCGCCTCGCTGTCGATCTCCACGATCACCAAGTTCAGGATCGCCGCCACGAACGGGATGCCCGCCGGGCTCCAGTCGAGGGCGCGCAGCGAGAGGTCGCGGGCCTCGGTCCAGCGGCCGATCTCCACCAGCACCCCGGCGACGTTGCCCGCCAGCAGGTTGCCGTAGACGGCGTCGAGGTCATGCTCAGCCGCCCACGCCATCCCCCGGAGGGTCTCGTCGACCGCCTCCGAGGGTCGGCCCAGCAGCTCGAGCACCGCCGTCAGGTTGGCGGTCGCCCGCCAGCGCTCCTCCGCGAGGCCCAGCGCGGCGGCCCGCTCCTGCGCCTCCCGGAGCATCGCCGGCGCCGCCTCGGGGCGGCCGCCCCAGCCGTAGACCGTCGCGAGCGTGGTCAGGGCGTGGATCGCCTCGGGCTCGGCCGCGTCGCCCAGCATGCGGGCCAGCTCCAGCGCGCGGTCCGCGGCCCGCTCGGCATCGGCGAAGGCGCCGGCGATCATGCGCTCCTGCGCCAGCAGGGCCAGGATCCGCGCCCGCTCGACCGAGGCCTGCGGGGGCACCGTCTCGGCTGCCCGGCGGAAGGCTGCCGTGGCGCCGGACGCGTCGCCTGCGGCGAGCCGGTAGCGGCCGAGCCGTCCCTCGAGGACGGCCCATGCCATGCGGTCGCGGCGCTCCCCCAGGGCCGCCCGGGCACTCTCCGCGTACGCCACCGCGCGGGTGTGGCGCATCGATGCGAATGCGGCGTCGGCCGCGAGCTGGGCCAACTGGGCTGGATCGTCCTCCGGCCCGGGGTCCGTGGGCGGCGGCAGGGCGAGGCCGATCTCGAACGCGGCGAGCGCGTCCTCGGGGGCCTCGAGGCCCATGGCGTGCCGGCCGGCGGCGATGGCGGCCGCACGGGCCTCGGGCAGACGATGGGCGGACCGCCAGTGGTGGGCCGCGATGATCGGCACGTCGTCCCAGGCGCGTGCCAGCGCGGCCCGGTAGCGGGGCACCTGCGGCGGCAGCAGGTTGGCGATCACCGCGCGCGCCACGAGCTCATGGCGGATCCAGAGCCGTCCATCGTCGTGTCGGACGAGGCCGTACTCGATCGCCTCGTCCAGCCCGGCGTTGAGGTCTGCGTCGAGCGAATCGCGGCCGTGCCGCGGCAGCGTGGCGGAGCGTGGGGGCAGGTGGCCGGCGCGCAGCTCCTCGAACGCCTCGGCGGCGCGGGCGAGCCGAGCACGGTCGATCGGGCGGTCGGCGGCGGCGAGCAGCCGAAGCACGCGGCGGCACTCGGGCGCTCGTTTGGCCAGGCGCGTCGACACAATGTCCGAGAGCGAGCCCGTCAGGTTGGCGTTGCGGAGCTCGCGGCGCGAGGCGATCAGCTCCTCCACCACCAATGGCGAGCCCGCCGACCGCTCGGCCACCAGGACCACGATCGAGGCCGACGGGCGCTCGCCCTCGATGCCCTCGATCAGCGCGGCGACATCGCGCCGGGCGAGCGGGCCGAGGTCGATGCGGACGGGCGGGCGGAGCCCGGCGTCGATGATGGCCAGGTTCTCGCGCAGCGGGTGGTCGCGCAGCAGGCGGTCGGGCTGATACGAGAGGACGAGGGCGATCCGTTCGTGCCGAGCCGTGCGCGCGACGAAGGTGGCGAAGGCGCGGGTGGCCGCGTCGGCCGCGTGGAGATCCTCGAGCACGAGCACGATCGGCCGCTCCGCGGCGACGCGGCCCAGCCAGCGGAGCAGCGCCTCGAGCGCGCGCGGCTGGCGGCGCTCGGGATCGGCCAGGGCGCTGGTGGCGGGCGCGGGCACCGTCTCGGCCAGGGCGGCAAGCCCGGGCAGGCCCGCCAGGATCGGCCGGGCGTCGCGCCGCAGCAGACTCGCCAACTCGGCCTCGGGACGACTGCCGAAGAGCGGCGTGAGGGCGTCCAGCACGGACCGCCACGGCTCGTCTGCCGGACCGTACGCGCGGCCGCGCAGGATCAAGGGTGCGGCTGGGAGCGCGGTCAGGCGCCCCAGGCCCTCGTCGAGGAAGCGGGACACGCCGATGCCGGCCGTCCCGGCCACCACAACGGAGGTCGCCGTGCCGGCGGCTGCGGCGGCGATCGCCGCACTGAACCGGGCGAGTTCCGACTCGCGACCGATGAAACGACGGCTGACGACACGGCCCGGCATCGCCGTCATTCTACGAAGCGCGGCGATCCGGACCGCCGCTCCGTCGCGCCGAGTACGCTCCGCTGGTGCAGGATCGCCGACAGCCCCACCCCAGCAATGACCTCAACGAGCTCACCGGAGAGGAGTGGCTGTACTTCACCAAGTCGGTCTGGACCACCGCATACCCGAGCGAGCTGGGGCACGCGCGCCGCAAGGCGCACGGGGCGAACAAGCCGCCCCGCCTGATGGCCCGCCTGATCGAGTTCTTCACCAAGACCGGCGAGCTCGTGCTCGACCCGTTCGCGGGCGTGGGCGGGACGCTCCTCGGCGCGGCGATCGCGCGCGGTCCGCGCCGAGCGATCGGCATCGAGCTGGACCCCCGCTGGGCCGCGGTGTACGCGGACACCGTCGCGGACCTCCAGGCCGAGCACGGCGGCGCAGGGCCACGCCTCGCGGACCTGGGCGTCAACGATCCGGGCGGCCGCCGCGGCTTCGATCCGTCGGGGTGCGAGCTCCGGCTTGGCGACGCCCGCGAGCGGCTGCGCGAGCTCCCGGGCGACTCGGTCGACTTGGTGGCCACCGATCCGCCCTACAACGTGCAGCTGCCGATGACGATGGCCGGCGGCCGGCTGGCCGAGGCACACGCGAACCGCCGGACCGGCTACGCGATGGTGTCGGACCTCGACGGCGACTTGGCCAACCTGCCCGGCTACCCGGCCTACCTCGACGCCATGGGCGAGGTGCTCACGGAGGTCCACCGCGTGCTGCGCCCCGGCCGGTATGCCGTGCTGATCGTGCGCGACGCCTATCAGAACGGCCGCTACCTGTTCACCGGCGCCGACCTCGCGGCACGGGCGGACGCAGTGGGGCTGGTTCCCAAGGGCGACATCGCGTGGTACCAGGCCGGGACCAGGCTGCGGCCGTACGGCTACCCGAGGTCGTTCGTGCCGAACATCGCCCATCAGCACATCGTGGTGCTGCGCAAGGCTCCGGCTCGCACG
>JAKAMV010000176.1 GCA_021812735.1 Chloroflexota bacterium
CACCGAGAACGTCGTCTCGACCCAGAACATCACCGTCACCATCCACCTCGGCGCGCTCGGGTACGCGAAGACGATCACGGCGACCATCGGCTTCCAGAACCCGGCGACCGCGTAGCACCACTCCGACCGCGCGCCGCGGGCGCGTGAGGGACTCGCATGTCCATCCAGTACCCCGACATCAACGGGAACCGGTTCTCGTTCGCGAGCGTCGCCGCGACGACCATGCCCACGCCGGGCGGTGTCGCCGGGGCCCCGCTCGCGATGCTCGGCTTCAAGGAGGTCAGCTACTCCTCGAGCAAGGATCCCGGCATGGTCTACGGCACCTCGTCGAAGCCGCTCGGCCGCACGCGCGGCCAGGCGAAGTACGAGGCCTCGATGACCATGTACAAGAAGGAGGCCGACGCCTTCCTCGCGACCCTCGGCGACGGCTTCATGGACGTGCCGTTCCTGCTGCTCGTCCAGTACGCCGAGGGCACCGACCCCATCCAGACCGACCAGATCATCGGCTGCAAGATCACCAAGCACGAGGACACGGCGAGCGGCACCGACGCGCTGGCCGTCAAGTTCACCCTGTCCGTGATGGACATCAAGTACAACGGCCGCTTGCCGGTCGTGTAGCAAGCGGCGCGTCATTCTGACGCGCGGGAGCGAAGATGCTGAACGAAAAGACGATCGCCGACCTCAAGGCGGAGCACGGCGACAACCTCCACCTCCTCGAGCACCTGGGCCGCGAGGTCGTCGTGAAGATGCCCGACCGCGGCGCGTGGAAGCGCTTCAAGGGCTCGATGGCCAACGAGGGCCCCGGCCGGCTCGAAGCCACGGCCCAGTTCATCCGCGACTGCCGGGTCCA
Organism: Chloroflexota bacterium; assembly: GCA_021812735.1. The sequence goes on from JAKAMV010000176.1 coordinate 851, forward strand.
CCCGTCGCCCGAGGAGCTCGAGGCGATGTTCGCCGAGCTGCCGGCGCTCGCGGACACCTTCGCCGGGGAGCTCGCGGAGCTCGCGGGCGCGGCGAAGTCGGCGAACCACCGAAAACTCTGAGCCTCCTCGGGGAGGCCCGGCGCGATACCGGCGTCGCTGCCGACGCCCTGCGCGCCGCCTGGGGAGGCGACGACTCCGACCTCGCCGAGGTCGGATGGCTGCTCTTCGCCGAGTACCTGCAGCGCACCATCGTCTCGCTCACCCCGTCGAAGAGCTGACCCATGTCCGAAGGACTCAGTTGGTCGTTCAAGCTCGACGACCTCATGAGCGGGCCGGCGTCGAAGATCGACGCGGCGCTTGCGGGGTTCGACGAGAAGCTCCGAGCGTCCGACGCCGGCCTCAGGGCGCTCGACGAGCGGTTGGGGGCCAGCACCGCGGCCATGGAGCGGCTCGACGCTGCGGTTCGGAAGGCGGACCCCGCCCGAACGCTCGCCCAGCAGGTTCGCTCGGTCGAGGCCGAGGGCGACTTCGGACGGCACGGCATCTTCGGCAAGCTGCTCACCGGCGGCCTCGGCGGGGCGGTGCCGCAGATCTTCTTCGCGACCGAGCTCGCGAGCCGCGTCGTTCACCTCGGCGAGTCATTCGCCGGGGCCGCGGTCGGGGCGGCGAAGTTCGCCATCGAGCAGACGGCCGCGAAGCAGCAGACCCTCGCGGCGATGGAGGTGATGACCGGCTCGCGCGACACCGCGGAGAGGTACTACCGCTTCATCCAGAAGTTCACCGACCTGACGCCGTTCACCCAGCAGGACACGCAGCAGACGTTCCAGTCGCTCGTCTGGCTCGGGCTCAAGCTCCCCGAGGTGACCGCGGCGATGGCGGCGATGGCCGACGCCTCGGCGGCCGGCGGCACCGGCGCGATCGGCATCCAGCGCATGGGCAACGCGCTGCAGGAGATGATGGCGACCGGCTCGATGAACCTCCGCCACGTCCGGGAGTTCATCTACGGCTCGGGCGGCCTCGTCTCGATGCAGCGGTTCCTCGACGAGGTCGGAAAGGCCCACGGGATCAGCGCGCACGAGGCGGAGCAGCAGCTCTCGACCGGCGCCATCTCGGCGCTCGAGGGGCTGCACTACCTCGAAGGGGACATCGCGAAGAACATCGACAGAGGCAAGGGTCTTGGCTTCATGGCCCAGGTGCTGGGTGTCGGCCAGATGCAGGGGCAGTTGACCACCCTGCAGAATCGATTCGAAAGGCTTTTTAATAGCGTCGATTCCGGTCCCATCAAGGACACGCTCGGAAACCTGAACGACCTGCTCGACGACAACCGCAAGAGCGGAAAGCGGCTCAAGGCCGTCATTGACGATCTGTTCGGCAGAACCTTCAAGGCCTTCTTCGCCGAGTACACGGGCGCGAACGGCGCCAAGGCGATGAAGGCGGACTTCGAGAGCCTGCTCGACTCGCTCCAGAAGATCGCGAAGGCGCTCGAGGTCATCGCCAAGGTCGGTGGCTACGCCTTCAGCATCACGAAGACGGCTGCACTCGGAGCGAACGAGACGACGAGCACCTCGACCCGGTTCGGCGTCGCCGGGCTGGCCGCCGCTGCCGGCGCGATCCCGCTCGTCGGCCCGGCGCTGTCCGTCTGGCTTGCCGAGCACGCCACCTCGAACCGGCTCGGGTCCGTTCCTCTCTCGAACCCGCCGGCGCCCGCGTCCACGGGGCCAGCCGTCCACGCCGAAGTGCACGTCACCGTCCCGGCCGACGCTAGCAAGGAGCACTCCGACGCCATGGTCCGGACCGTCCACGAGGCGACCACCTCCGCGCTGACGAGCGCGATGGAGCAGGCTGCCCACCGTCGAGGCGCGCTGTGAGCTTCGGCGCGCCCAAGCCGTGGCCGAATGCGGCCTACGCCGAGGACACCGGGCAGCAGGGCGAGTGGGACTCCCTCTGGATCGGCTCGCACGCGGTGCCCGGTCTCGTCCTGGTCCGCGGCGTGATCGGCTACCACTCGGAGGTCCGGCAGGCGGCCGGCTCGAACGGTGCGCGGCAGACATTCCTGAACTACAAGCTCGCCGAGTTCGATGTCCGGGTGCGGATGTGGACGCAGACCCACTTCGACCTCTGGCTCGAGCTCTGCTCCTACATCCAGCCGAGCGCGAAGAAGCCGCAGGCGTGGGACGTCTACAATCCCGCGCTCTCGGCCCAAGGCATCACCAAGGCGACCGTGCTGTCGCTGACCGTGCCCGAGCGCGGTGTCGGCCGCGAGATCGACGTCTGGCACGCGACGATCAAGCTCCGGGAGTGGCGCAAGCCGCTGCCGGGGAGCGCGGTCCACACGCCGGCGAGCGCGCAGTCGAAGGCGCCGGCGACGACTCAGGCCCTGCAGGCTGCCACCCGCGACGCGACCGCGCCCTCGAAGACGCAGACGGGGCCCTGACGTGGCCTTCGCAACGCTCGCCGAGCTGCCCGTGCTGGGCGGCACGATCTGTCTGCCCCGAGCCGGGGTCTGGCACGCCGACCTCGAGGTGGACGCCGACGCCGCCTCGACGGGCGCCGTGACGCTCGTCGCCGGGTCGATGACGCTCCGGGGGACCGCATTCCGAACGGGGGTCTTCACCGCGAGAGCAGGCGTCCGGGTCGTCGGAGGAGCAGCGTCGCTCGGCAAGACGGCCCCGGCGAAGGCCTATCGGGGAGTCCCGGTGTCGATCGTGGCCCGGGACATCGTCGGGGACGTCGGGGAGGCGCTGGCGGCGAGCTCCGACGCCTCGCTGCTCACGAGCGAGCTCCCGGCCTGGGTGCGGCTGCAGCAGAAGGCGAGCGAGCAGCTCGGCCACCTCGTCGACCACTTCGGCGTCGGCTGGCGGGTGCTCGTCGACGGCAGCGTCTGGCTCGGCACCGACACCTGGCCGGCCGGCGACCTCGGCACGGGAGCACTCCTGCGGGAGTGGCCGGAGCAGGCCCGGGCGGAGTACGCGGTGGACGACTTCACCCTGCTGCCGGCGACGACGCTCGGGGGGCGCCAGGTGGACTACGTCGAGCACTCGGTCACGCCGGATGGCCTGCGCACGCGGGTCTGGTACGTCGAATGATTCTCGACCGACTCCTGCAGGCCGTCGAGGCGCTCGTGCGCGCCGCGACATCGAAGATCGATTACCTCGGGCTCTACCCCTGCCGGGTCGTCGCGCAGAATGCCGACGGCACGCTCGAGCTCCAGCCGGACGACACGCGGCTGCCGCCGCTCTCCGGCGTGACGGTGTTCTCCGGTGTCGCCGGGGCCGAGGTGCAGGTCACCGCCGGAGCCCGGGTGCTCGCCGGGTTCGGCGGCGGTGACCCGTCGCGACCCTTCGCGGCGCTCTGGGAGCCCGGCAGCGCGACGATCGTGTTCAACGGCGGAACGGCGGGCGTCGGGCGGGTCGGCGACGCGGTGAAGGTCACGATCCCGCCGGGAACGACGCTCGGCGCGAACGGCGGCGGCAACCTGACGACCACGGCCCCCATCGACATCACCGGCACCATCACGGCCGGCTCCCACAACGTGAAGGCCTGACCATGCGCAGACTCCTCTTCATCACCACGTTCCTCGCGCTCGGCGCGGTCGCTCTCGCGACGAACGTCATCCCCGGGCCCGCCGCGCCCCCGAACGGCTCCATCACGACGACGAAGCTCGCCGACGGCGCCGTCACCACCGTCAAGCTCGCCTCGGGCGCCGTCGGCACCTCGCAGCTCGCGACCGGTGCCGTCACCGACGCGACCGTCGCGAGCGCCGCCGCGATCGCCCGGTCGAAGCTCGCCGCCGGCACCGCGAACGCCCTCGTCACCGACGACGGGACCGGGGCGCTCTCGGCGCTCGCCTGCACCGCTGGGCAGATCGTGGTCGCGAGCGCCACCCCCGCCCCGGCCTGCGTCTCGATGTCCGGCGACGCCACCATCGCCAGCAACGGAGCCATCACGCTCGCCTCGTCCGGCGTGACCGCGGCCGGCTACGGCGATGCCTCGCACGTCGCCAGTGTGACGTTCGACGCGAAGGGTCGGGCAACCGCCGCCGCGAGCACGTCGATCGCCATCGCCGAGTCGCAGGTGACGAGCCTGACGGCGGACCTGTCGGCAAAGCTGCCCACGTCCGGCGGCACGCTGACCGGTCCCACCGGAATCGAGCCGACCACCAACGCTCCGGCGTTGACCGTCAGGCAGACGTCCTACGCCACCCCGAGCACGGACGTCCTCGACGTGACGAACGCGCCGGGGACGACGACCTACCTGAGCATCAGCTCGAGCGGAGCGGCCACCTTCTCCGGGACCGTGTCGGCCTCGAGCTTCAACGGCAATGCCACCTCGGCGACGTCCGCCACCTCCGCGACGACCGCAACGAACTTCTCGGGCAGCCTCGCCGGCGACGTGACGGGCACGCAGAGCGCGACGGTCGTCGGCAAGCTCCAGGGCAGCGCGGTCGCGTCCTCCGCCCCGGTCAGTGGCGACCCGCTCGTCTGGAGCGGTACCCAGTGGGTCGCGACCGGCGTCGGTGGCGACCTCACCGGCGCCTACTCCGCCCTCACCGTCGGCAAGCTCCAGGGCCGCACCGTCAGCGCCACCGCTCCCGCGTCCGGCAACTCTCTGATCTGGAACTCGACGACCTCGGACTGGGAGCCCGGGACGCCTTCGACCGCCGCGAGCGCAACGAACTTCACGGGCTCGCTCGCGGGTGACGTGACCGGGACGCAAGGAGCCACGGTCGTCGGGGCGATCCGAGGAATCTCGGTATCCACGACGGCACCGACCACCACAGGGCAGGCTCTCGTCTACACCCCGGGCACCCCGGACACCTGGGCGCCCGGGTCGCCGACTCTCGGGCCAGCGACGCTGAGTGGTCCCGGCCCGGCGACCACGAACTACGCCCTCGCCAGCACCGACGTCGTGGTCCCCATCGACGCCACGACAGGCAGCCTCACGATCACCCTGCCCGTGCACTCCAGCGGCAACTCGACCATCGTCTACCTCCTCCGCGTCGACGCGACCGCGAACACCGTCACGGTCAGCCCGCAGACCGGGGGCACGTGCGCCGGCGCCGCCAGCTGCACCATCGCGGCGGGCGGCACCCTCACCCTGGTCTCGGCGCCGAGCAACACCTGGATCAAGGTCGCGAGCACCTAAGTGGCCCGCTTCGCAGCCTATGACGCCAGCGGTGCGCCCCTCGCGGGGCTGACGCCGACGTGGTCGGCGTACTTCAACGCGCAGACCGGCGCGGTCGTCGCCGGCCCGGCCTTCACCGACCGGGGCGGCGGCCTCTACGAGGTCAGCGTCCCCGCGAACGAATGCGGGATCGCGGACCTCGGTGCCACGGCGCTGAACCGGTACGTCTTCTTCGGCTCGACGAGCGTCGTCACCTTCCCGGCCTTCGCGCTCGCCGACGGAACGCCGCTCGCCGGCCTCGTGCCGAGCTGGTCGACCATCCGGGACGCGACCGGCGCGGCCATCACCCCGGCGCCCGCCATCGACGCCCTCGGCGGCGGCATCTACCGCTCAGCCTCGGCGCCGAACGGGTGCATGGGCATCGTCAACCTCGGCGCGACGGCGAATCCCGTCTACGTCGCGATCGACAACGAGCCGTCAGCCGACACGACCGCGCCGACGGTGTCGAACGTCTCGCCGGTCGCCGGGACGACGCTCGGGAGGTTCGACCCGGTGACGCTCGACGTGACCGACGTCGGCACCGGGCTGCGGCTCGTCGTGCTCGCCGCGCAGTTCGCTGGCGGCAGCATCTACGAGATCGTCCACGACGGCACCTCGTTCGCCCCGCTCTATGCCGCCGGCTCGGCCCGAACGGTCATCTCGGGCGGCTACCACTACTCGCTCGCCCGGCTCGGCGGCTGGCCCGGGGCACTGACCCTGATGCCCTTCGCGGTCGACCAGGCCGGGAACGAGAACGTCTGATGCCGACGCCGATCATCTGGCCCGTCTCGACGCCGACCTCGGCAGCGACTCCAGCGACCTCGAGCGATGCCTCGCTCGGGATCGACGTCGGCTCGTTCGTCGGTGACCCCGCCGGCATCGACCCGGGGTTCGGGCTCATCTCCGGCATCGACGCAGTCGCTCAGTGCGTCGCCCGGCGGCTGCTGACCCCGCGCGGGACTCTGGTCGACGCGCCGGACGTCGGGATCGACCTCCGCGGCTACCTGAACGAGGCCATCACCGACGCGATGCTCTCGCAGATCCGGTCCGACGTCGTCCAGGAGGCGACCGGGGACGAGCGGGTGCTCGACGCCGCGGCCGAGGTCTCGTTCGACGCCACCACCGGCACGCTGACCGTCCAGGTCCAGGGCGACACCGCGACCGGCCCGTTCCAGCTCGCCCTCGCCGTCACCTCCATGACCGCCACGCTCCTGCAGGCCGAGTAGCCGATGACCACGCTCGCTGCCCTCGTCACGACGCAGACGACCGACCAGATGCTGACGCAGGCGCTGGCGCTTGCGCAGGCGGCCGGGCTCCCGACGACCGCCTGGCAGCCGGCCTCGACGCCCCGGACGCTGATGGGGATCGACGCCCAGGCACTCGCCGACGAGACCACGACCATCGCCGCCATCGCGAACGGCGGGTTCCTGTCGACGGCCACCGGCGACTGGCTGACCCTGCTCGCGAGCGAGCTCTACAACGTCACCCGCAACCCGGCGACCGCGATGCAGCGGACCTGCCGGCTCACCGCTGCCGCCAGCGCCGGCCCCTACACGATCGCGGTCGGCCAGCTCTGGGCGACGACCTCGACCGGTCTCCGGTTCACGAACATCACCGGGGGAACGCTCGCTGCCGGCGGCACGCTCGACCTCACGTTCCAGGCGGAGTCGCCGGGGTCGAGCTACAACGTCGCGACCGGGACCATCAACCAGCTCGTCACGACGCTCGCCGGGGTGACCATCGTCGACCCCGGCAGCCCGACCGTGAACGTCGCCGGCACCGACCAGGAGACCGACGCGGCCCTGCGGGTCCGCTGCACCGACCAGTGGGCGACGCTCTCTGGGGGCGCCCCGTCGGCCGCCTACGACGCCTGGGCCAAGGCCGCCGACTCGACGGTGACCAAGGTCGCGATCCCGACCCCTCCCGGGGACGGCACCCTGCAGGTCGTCATCGCCGGGGCGTCGGGCGGCTCGAGCGCCGGCTCGGTGACCACCGTCCAGACGTACATCAACGCCCGCAAGCCGCTGAATGACGCGCCGACCGTCGCGGCGGCGAACAACCGGGCGGTCGTCGTCACCGGCACCGTCTACGCCTCGGCGGCCGCCGTCTCCGGCGGAGTCGGGGCGACGGCCGCGGCGGCGGCGGCGACAGCTCTCGTCGCGGCGCTGCCCATCGGCGGGAGCGCCTACGACGCGACGCACTCCGGGCTCGCGGCCGCCGCCGTCGAGAAGCTGATCCTCGACGTCTCTGGGGTCGCGAACGTGACCGGGCTCCAGTTCGCGATCGACGGCGGCGTGGCGGGCGCAGCGGCCGACGTGCCGTTTGCCGCTACCGACGCGCTGCACACGCTCGACCTCTCCGGCCTCACCTGGACGGCGGTCTGATGGGCTACGCCGACTACCGCGCCCTCTTCACGCCGCCCTGGGCGGGCCCGACGGGCGACGCCTGGAACAGCGCCCTGGGCTCGCTGCAGGACCAGCAGGTCGCCGACGCGAAGCTGGCGGTCAAGGCGCGCTTCCCGTCGCTCGCGCCCACCGACGCGCTGCCGCTCATCGGCCAGGACCGGGTCATCGAGCGGGGCCCGGCGGAGACGGATGCCGACTACGCCGCCCGGCTCAAGACGGCGTTCGACGCCTGGCGCTGGGCCGGCACCGCGACCGGGCTGCAGACCTACGTCCTCGCGCCGGCCGGCTACACGAACACGCGCCTCATCTCGAATCGCGACTGGGCGGGCACGTTCGGTGGCACGCCGCCGGACGGGGCGACGTCGAAGTGGGCCCGGTTCTGGGTCGTCGTCGCGCAGCCGCCGACGTACACGGCGCGGGTCTGGGGAACGCCGCCGGCGGCGAACACATTCGCCTACGGGTCCGGCCTCTGGGGCTCGAACGCCTCCGCCGACGACGTCACCCGGCTCAAGCGGCTGCTCAACACTTGGAAGTGCGCCCGCGACGTCGCGATGGGCGTCTTCGTCGTCTTCGGCACCTCGACGACCCCGGACGCGGTTCCGGCGTCGGCGCCCTGGATCGAGGACACGCTCACGTTCGGCGGCGCGAAGTGCAACTTCTGGCGGTTCGCATGAGAGCCCTGATCCTCTGGCTCTGCGCACTCCTCTGTGCGCTGCGCCGCTTCTTTTTCGGACCCCTGCGCTGGGGCCGATTCCGCTACGGCGACGCACGTCGCTGGGGAGCCTGACCAATGTCACACGCCCTGACCGAAGCCGCCACCTACGATGCCAGCGTCACCGTCCCCGATGATGGCGACGCCGCGAACAGCGCGTCGATCCAGACGCCGTTCCAGTCGGTGGCCGACCGGACGAAGTACCTCAAGGGCCGCGTCGACGGCACCGTCGACGGCGGCACGAACACCCCGGGGCTCTCCGGGCTCGGGAACGGGACGGCGCCGGGCGTGAAGGGCGCGGCGGCTGCCGCATCGGGTGCCGACGGCGTCGAGGGCGTGGGCGACGGCGCCGGCACGGGCGTGAAGGGCACCGGCGGGACGAGCGCCCCGGGCGTCATTGGCCTGGGCCCCGGCGCGACGGACACGGTCGCCTTCTCGGGCGGGGCGACGGCGGGCGGCCGGTTCACGGGCGGGGCCGGGAGCGCGGGTGTCTACGCGACCGGCGCCACCGGCGAGCCGGGCGTCATCGGCCACGGCACCGGAGCGGGCGCCGGCGTCTCTGGCACCGGCGGGGCGAGCGGCCCCGGCGTCGTCGGGCTGGTGCAGGCGGCGTCCAATCAGGACGGCGTCCAGGGGACCGGCGATGGGACCGGCAACGGCGTCGTCGGTCAGGGTGGCGCCAACGGCGCGGGCGTGAAGGGCACCGGGGGCACCGGCGGCGCCGGCGGCCTCTTCACCGGGCAGGGCCCCGGCAACGGCGTCGAGGGCACCGGCGGCGCGACCGACGGCGTCGGCGGCAAGTTCACCGGCCAGGGCGGCGGCCCGGGCGTCACCGCGCAGGGCGGCGCGACCGGCAACGGCATCACCGCGACGAGCGGCGCGACCGGCGGCCGGGGCGTCGTCGCCGTGAGCGGGAACACGGCCGCGGCGCCCATGAGGCTGTCCCCGCAGGCCAGCGCGCCGCCGATCGCCTCGGCGCTCGAGGGCGACATGTACGTCGACAGCACGACGCATCACCTGTACGTGGCGCTCGGGTCGCCCCTCGCATGGGTCATCGCCGCCTAGTGGGTGCGCGTCAATAGAGCGTAGCTCGCCGCTGGCAACGAGATCGGCCCCTCCACGGGCAGGCAGTGGCCCTTGTAGGAGTCGTCGAGAGCAATGTTCGTCTGCGGGTCGAGCCACTTGCACTCGATCCCCAGCTTCGAATCCCACCACCCGACGAACTGCTGGGCCCCGTCGTCGCTCTTGAGCACGATCGCCTTGAGCCGGGTGCCGGACTTCACCACCGGGTCGGGCGGCTGAGGGCACGAGCACTGCGAGACGTCGCCCCCAGCGCCCGCGTCGGCCGGGGCGACCCCGCAGCGGGCGAGCAGGACGACGCCGAAGACGGTGCCGGCGGCGAACGGAATGAGAGAGCGCAGACGCATGGGGAACCTCATGGGACCGGCGTGTCGGGGACTCGCCTGAGACAGGTATTCGGCGTCCAGAACTCCGCCGCCTTGCCGACCGGACGGACCTTCTCGGCACCATGAAAGACCGAGACATCCATGCTGACGACCCGGAGCCCCTTCGGGACCAGGAAGAGGGCCGGGTCGGTAGCGATCAGGTCGGCAGCGGCAGATGTGTCGTGCTGGCCGATGAGCCGCATCGCGTGGTCGAACGCATCCAGATCGGCGGCCCCGAAGCATCCATCTGAGAGTTCGAGATGCGTGGGCGCCGGTGGAGGAGCGGGCGCTGCCGGAGGCAGGGGCGCAGGGTCCGGCGATAGCAGCCGAATGGCGATCACGACGAGCCAGAGCCCGCCAATGACCGACACCATGACGATCATGTTGAATCGCGGGTCATTCATCCATCGCCGGCGAGGCGCGAGTGCTCCGGGCCTGGGCTGGCCACCCATCGGAGCGCCACACCGCGGGCAAGCTCCCGGCTGCACCAGGAACTCCGCACCGCACGACGGGCAGACGAACGACTGCGATGTGACGGGCACTGGCCGCTCCCGGCGCTGAACGCCACCCACCCCCAATTCCTACCACCTCCCTCTGCCCGGGCAAGTCCGGGCCCGGATTTCCCATGCGTACCGTTCTTCTCGCCCTCGCTGCGCTGGCGCTCGCCTCGACGGCGCAGGCGCAGTCGTTCGTCACCGGCAACATCACCGCGGCCGCCGGAAGCGTCAGCCTCAACACCCAGACCGTGAGCCCGGTGCCGTCCACCTGCTCGGTGTCGGTCAGCGGGACGTTCTCCGCGACGCTGGAGTTCGACGGCTCGGTCCTCGGCTCGACGAGCTGGCGGCCGGTCGCCCTGCGGGACGCGACCTCGGGCGCGACCTCCACCACGACGACGACCGCCGGCGACTTCGTCGGCTCCTGCGCCGGCTTCGAGAAGATGCGCGTCGTCGCGACCTCCTATTCGAGCGGGACCGCGATCGTCACGATCGCTGGCGCGCCCGGGACCGGCTCGGTGTTCTCGGCGCTCGAGGCGAACACGACGAACGCGCAGTCGGCCGTGGCCGTGCGGGTCGTCGAGGACGGCTATCCGGCCGGCTGAACGCCGAACTCGACGCCGGGGCTCCGGACGACCACCGGCACGACCGAGGAGGATGTCTGGGCGAACAGCGCGACGACGATCCCGCTGCCGCCTGCCGCGGGCGTGGCGATGACGGCGGTCTCGTCCAGCGCGAACGACGCGGCCGCCGGAACCGGCATCCAGACGCTGTTCGTCCGCTACCTCGACGCGACGGGGGCCGCGGCACCGTCCAGATCCACCTCTACTTGCCCGCCCCGCGCGGCTGAGGAGTCGCCATGCCCGACGCTCGAACCCTCGCCCACGACCAAGCCGTCGCCGGCATCATGCGCCGCGAGGGCTGCCGCCTCGAGGCCTACGCCGACCCGGTGAAGGGCTGGGCGGTGCCGACCATCGGCTACGGCTCGACCGGGCCCGGCATCGTCCGCGGCACCGTCTGGACCGAGGAGCAGGCCCGGGCGGACCTCGAGCACCGCCTCGCGCCGATCCTCGACTGGGCGTTCGCCCTCCGGCAGCCGCCGCTCCCGCCCGGGTGCGTCGCCGCGCTCGCCTCGCTGGCGTGGAACGTCGGCGTCGAGCACCTCGAGACCGGGGGCCCTCACGGCGACGAGTCGCACCTCGTCAAGCTGGTCCGGGCCGGCCAGCTCGCGCAGGCCGCCGATGCCTTCCTGGTCTGGGACCACGTCGGCGGCGAGGTCGTCCCGGGGCTGCTGACCCGCCGGCACGAGGAGCGGGCCGAGTTCCTCGCCGGGCTGAAGGCGGTGGCGGCGTGAGCCCGCGAGCCGTCGCAGCTGCCGACACGTTCCGCCGCTGGTGGCCGGTGCTGTTCGCGCTCGGCCTCGGCCTCGTCGGGTACGGCACGCTCCGCCAGCGCGTGGCCGACGCCGAGACGACCAGCGCCCGAATCGAGGCGCGCCAGGCCACCGACGAGACCCGCCAGCTCGCCGACCACGACCTCGCGCAGCGCGTCGACGAGGACATCAAGGGCCTCAACCACCGATTCGACGACCTGCTCTCGCGGCTCCCGCCGCCCAAGTGACCGACCCACCCGGCCGCCAGCGCGGCCACCGAAGGAGAAACCCGATGCGCAAGACGATGCTGTTCACCCTCGCCCTCGCCGCCGCCCTGGCGCTCGCGCCGCCCGCGCACGCCTCGCCGCTGGCGACCGGCGTCCTCGTCGACGAGCTCGCGCTGACCGCCTCCCACGACGCCGTCGAGGCCGCGCCCTCGCTCGGCTCGCTCGCCCCCGACCTCGAGCTCGCCGCCCACGCGCCCCGGGTGCTGACCGCCGGTCCGTCGCTCCAGCTGCCGGTCCTCGCCGCGGTGTCCCCGGTGCTCGCCGGCTTCGTCTCGATGGTCGAGACCGCCGCCCTCCAGGAGGCCGCGAACCCCGTCGTGTGGGGCGCGGTCCTCGTGCTGGTCGTGCTGCTCATCGCCCGGAAGAAGAAGGCCTATGCCGACGCCATCGTCGACGCCGCGAAGAAGGCCTACAACGCGACCGAGACGCTCAAGCTCCAGGGCAAGCTCGGCCAGTACGAGGACAAGGCCCGGAGGGCGCTCGCGTTCTTCAACGCGGAGATGGCGAAGAAGAACCTCACCGTGACCGACGCCGCGGTCGACGCCGCGAAGGCCATCTGGTCCGACCTCCACAACGGGGCGATCGCGACCGGGACCCACCGGCCGTCGCCGTCGAA